>CAZLJN010000014.1:12780-17023 GCA_964559815.1 uncultured Propionibacteriaceae bacterium | reverse complement strand
CATCGTCGCGGTGGTGGAACGGTTGAAGGGCAACCCGCTGTTCGCCCACGTCACCTTGACCCGCTCGGAGCGTTCACCGATCGCCGCCCTGGTCACCGAGATGCTCGAGGACGTCGGCGTCTGAACTTCCCTCCCGCTGGTTGAGCCTGCCGTGTTGTCGGCAGGCTCAACCAGCGCCGTGTAGCCGAACTCCGAAGTGACATCTGGACGTCATCGCGGGTTCACCTGATCGCAGCCCTCAGCGTCAATTGCCGTCCCTAGCCTCCGAGGTGCCGACCCGGACCGGACTCACCGGAATCGATCGGCCACTATCGAAGGGGAATGACATGCAGATGCTGTCCACCATTGGGCGGCGGGTGATCGCGGGGGTTGCGATCACCGTCACTTCGGCGCTGGCCATGACCGCCTGCGCAGGCACGCCGGCGGCGGGGCCGTCGAGCGCCGGCGGCAACAAGGCCGCGACCGCCACCAGCCTGGCCGACTTCGGCACCAAGGCCCAGCTGGAAGCGGCCGCCAAGGCCGAGGGCGCACTCAACGTGATCGCGCTGCCGCGCGACTGGGCGAACTACGGCGAGATCCTGGACCTGTTCGCCAAGACCTATCCGGAGATCAAGATCAACGAGCAGTCGCCGGACGCGTCCAGCGCCGAAGAGATTCAGGCGGCCAAGACCAACGCCGGGCTCGACACCGCTCCCGACGTCTTCGACCTCGGACTGACCGTGACCCGGCAGAACACCGCGATGTTCGCGCCCTACAAGGTGGCCAACTGGGACCAGATCCCGGCCAACCTGAAGGACGAGACCGGCCTGTACACCGGCGACTATGGCGGCTACATGTCGATCGGCTACGACTCGGCCAAGTACCCCGCACCCACCAGCCTGAACGACCTGCTCGACGCCAAGTACAAGGGTGCGGTCGCGCTCAATGGTGATCCGACCCAGGCCGGTGCCGCCTTCGCTGCGGTCGGTCTGGCCACCGTCCAGAGCGGCGGCACCCTGGACGACTTCACGCCTGGCATCGACTTCTTCGGCAAGCTGAAGTCGTCGGGCAACCTGCTCAAGGTGGACGTCACCAGCGCCACCGTGAAGAGCGGCGAGACCCCGGTGGTCTTCGACTGGGACTACCTGAACGCCGCCCACACCAAGGAGAAGTCGACCTGGAAGGTCACCATCCTTCCCGGCACCGGTTACGCCGCCTACTACAACCAGGCGATCAACAAGGACGCCGCTCATCCGGCCGCTGCGCGGCTGTGGCAGGAGTTCCTGTACTCCGACCAGGTGCAGAACCTGTGGCTGAAGGGCGGGGCTCGTCCGGTGCGGATGGAGGCCATGACCACGGCCGGCACCATCGACAAGGCGCTGGCAGCCGCGCTGCCGACCGCGCCGCAGCAGTCGGTGGTTCCCACCGCCGCCCAGAGTGACGCCGCCGGCAAGCTGCTCGGCGACAAGTGGGCCGCGGCCGTTCAGTGAGTGCAGTGGCTCAGGTGTCAGGCCTGACTCGCAGCGCCGGGGTGGAGCACATCGCTCCGCCCCGGCGTGCGCCGCGTCGTCCGGCCGGGCTGGCGTGGCTGGGGTTGGTGCCGTTCGGGCTCTACCTGGCGCTCTTCCTGGCCCTGCCCACGATTCTGGCGGTCGCCTCCGGGGTGGTCGTGGACGGACGTCTGCAACTGGGCAACCTCGCGGCACTGGGGGATCCGGTGATCGTGCGGACCTTCTGGAACTCGGTGTGGTTGTCACTGCTGACCGCGGTGGTGGGCGCGGTGATCGGTGCCGTGGTGTGTTACGCCTTGCTGGGGCTGCCGCAGACCGGCGCCGTCCGCACCGCCGTCGATGCCGCTGCCGGCGTCCTGGCTCAGTTCGGCGGAGTGATGCTGGCCTTCGCCTTCATCGCCACCATCGGGGTGCACGGCGTGGTCACCGGGTGGCTGGCCACCGGCTTCGGCATCAACATCTTCGCCGACGGTGCCTGGATCTACGACCTTCCTGGCCTGATCGGGCCCTACCTCTACTTCCAGGTGCCACTGATGGTGATCACCTTCAACCCGGCTGTGACCGCGCTGAAGCCGGCCTGGGCCGAGGCGAATCTCACCCTCGGCGGTACCCGCAGATCGTTCTGGACCCACATCGGGCTGCCGGTGCTGGCGCCGTCCTTCCTGGCCAGCCTGCTTCTGCTGTTCGCCAACGCGTTCTCCTCGTATGCCACCGCGGCCGCGCTGGCCAGCCAGGGCTCCCAGATCGTCACGCTGCAGATCCGCAACGCACTGACCAGCGAGACCCTGCTGGGCCGGCAGAACCTCGCCGGCGTACTGGCTCTCGGCATGGTGGTCGTGGTCGGCCTGGTGATGTGGGCCTACTCGGCGGTGCAGCGAAAGGCCGCGCAATGGCAGCGATGAACCCCGTGGGAATCGCGCCCCGGCGGCTGACCCGCTGGGTGATCGCGGTGCTGGTGGGTGGCGCGTTCGCCGTCCCGCTGGTGAGCACGCTGCTGTTCACCCTGCGTGACGAGGACGCCGGCAGCTACACCCTGGCGAACTGGACGGGGCTGTTCTCGCCCGCCAACGCGCGGGCGCTGTCGCCGCTGGGGGAGGGCCTGATCAACTCCCTGGTGCTGGCGGTGTTCACCGTCGGCCTGGTGCTGTTGCTGTTGGCGCCGACGATGATCCTGGTCAACCTGCGCTTCCCGAAGCTGCGCCGGTGGTTCGAGTTCCTGGTGCTGCTGCCGATCTCCATCCCGGCGATCGTGCTGGTGGTGGGGTTGGCGCCGATCTACCTGGTGATCGGACGCAGCCTCGGCACCGGTGCCTGGACGCTGGGCTTCGCCTATGGCATCACCGTGCTGCCGTTCGCCTTCCGGGCGATCCAGGCCGCCATCGATGCGATCGATCTGCGCACCCTCACCGAGGCGGCCCGATCGTTGGGGGCGGGCTGGCCGGCGGTGATCGTGCAGGTGTTAGCCCCGAACCTGCGCACCGGACTGCTGGCGGCGTCCCTGATCTCGACCGCCGTGGTGCTGGGGGAGTTCACCATCGCCTCGCTGCTGAACCGCCGCGTGCTGCAGACCGCGCTGCTGGTGGTCGGCAAGATGGACGCCTCCGCCGCCGCCATCTTCACCCTGCTCGCCTTGGCCCTGGCCTTCGTGCTGCTGGTCGCCATCGGGCGGGCCGGCCGAATCAATCTGGGAAAGGACCGCTGATGAGTGCGGTAGAAGTTGCCCGCGGTGCGGGCACCCCCGTCGAACTGCGCCAGATCACCAAGAGCTACGGCGGCAACACCGTCCTGCACGGGGTGGATCTGGACATCGCCGCCGGCGAGTTCATCTCGCTGCTCGGCCCGTCCGGCTGCGGCAAGACCACCGCGTTGCGGGTGCTGGCCGGGCTGGAGCAGGCCGACTCCGGCGAGGTGATCTTCGACGGCCGTGACGTGTCCGGCGTCCCGGTGAATCGGCGCGACATCGGCATGGTGTTCCAGTCGTATTCGCTGTTCCCGCACCTGTCGGTGCTGGCGAACACCGCCTTCGGCTTGCGCCGTCGCAAGGTGCCTCGGGCGCTGGCGCTGCGGCGGGCGGCCGAGTCGCTCGCCCTGGTCGGGTTGGCCGAGTTCGCCGATCGCTTCCCCCATCAACTCTCCGGTGGTCAGCAGCAACGCGTCGCGCTGGCCCGCGCCCTGGTCACCGAGCCGCGGGTGCTGCTGCTGGACGAACCGTTGTCGGCCCTGGACGCCAAGGTGCGGGTGTCGTTGCGCGACGAGATTCGTCGGATCCAGCTGCGGCTGGGGATCACGACGGTCTTCGTAACCCACGATCAGGAGGAGGCCTTGGCCGTCTCTGACCGGGTGGCGGTGATGGGTGCGGGTCTGATCGAGCAGATCGGAACCCCCGAAGACCTCTACCTGCGTCCGGCGACGGCGCGGGTTGCGGAATTCGTGGGGCTGTCGAGCCGGGTGCCCGGCATCGCCCGGGCGGATCGGGTCGAGGTGTTCGGCCACCAGGTGCCGCTGCGCACACCGCTGCCGGACGGTCCGGTGGTGGTCTACCTGCGTCCGGAGAATGTGCGACTGGTGGGCGCCGGGGAGGCCGGGGTGGAGGTGGTCGCCCTGGAGTCGAGCTTCCTGGGCAGCTTCCGGCGCACCGTGGTGCGGACCAGCGACGACATCGAGGTGCGCGTCCAGCACCCGGCCACCGATCCGGTGGTGATCGGTGAACGGCTGCGGATCGCGGTGCTGCCGACCCCGGTGATGGCCGAGGC
>CAZLJN010000014.1:0-12680 GCA_964559815.1 uncultured Propionibacteriaceae bacterium | reverse complement strand
TGCGGCGCGACTAGGGTCGATTCATGAAACGCAATGGCGCTTTGCAGATCATCTTCGCGTTCTTCCTCGGCCTGGTGCTGGTCGCCTTCGTCTGGATCGGAGTGGTGACGTTCTACCCGGAGCCGTCCTGGGAGTCCGGCGCAAGCAGCAGCGTGAGAGACAACTGGTCGCTCACCGTCGGCATCATCCTGCTGATCACCGCCACCGTGGTGTTGGCGATCTCGCTGGCGCTGCCCGCCCGGGCAGAGGCGATCGCCAACGGTCTGCTGCTGGGTGGGGTCTTCACCATGATCTCGGCGGTGGCGATGGCGCTGTCGTCCCAGACCGGTCCGTGGCGGTTCGCAGTGGCCACCGCCGCACTCGTGGTCACCATCGGTATCGGCTACCTGCGCTTCTCCCGTGGGCCGCGGACGGTCACGTCCGGCGCGGCCGGGAGCGGAGAGGCCGCGGGGTCACCGGAGTTGGTCGCCCGCGTCGATCAGCTGGAGCACCGCCTGGACGCGATCCGCCGCGCCCTCGACTGAGCCGTCGGCACACGCCTGGACGCCGAACGTCCCTGCACCGCAGGAGCGATGCAGGGACGTCGGTCACCCACCTCAGAGCAGGTTGCTGGCCTCGGTCAGAACCGAGCGCAGCGTGCCGGCGATCTCGGCGAACTCGGGCTCGCCGATGGTCAGCGGCGGCGCCAACTGCACCACGGGGTCACCGCGGTCGTCGGCGCGGCAGTACAAGCCGGCGTCGTAGAGCGCCTTGGACAGGAAGCCGCGCAGCAGACGCTCGGACTCGTCCTCGTTGAAGGTCTCCTTGGTGGCCTTGTCCTTGACCAACTCGATGCCGTAGAAGTAGCCGGCGCCGCGGACGTCCCCCACGATCGGAATGTCGAGCAGAGTGTCGAGCTGGGCCTTGAATGCCGGCGCCTTGTCGGCCACCCGCTGGTTGAGGCCCTCGGACTCCATGATGTCGAGGTTGGCCATGGCCACCGCCGACGAGACCGGGTGTCCACCGAAGGTGAAGCCGTGGGCGAAGCTGTTGGTGCCCGACTTGAACGGCTCGAACAGTCGATCGGAGGCAATCATGGCGCCGATCGGGGAGTAGCCCGAGGTCAGGCCCTTGGCGGTGGTGATGATGTCGGGAACGTAGCCGAAGTCATCACAGGCGAACATCGAACCGATCCGGCCGAAGGCGCAGATGGTTTCGTCCGACACCAGCAGGACGTCGTACTCGTCACAGATCTGACGCACCCGCTCGAAATATCCCGGCGGCGGCGGGAAACAGCCGCCGGAATTCTGTACCGGCTCCAGGAAGACCGCAGCGACGGTGTCGGCACCCTCGAACTCGATCATCTCCGCGATCCGGTCGGCGGCCCACTGGCCGAAGGCGTACTCGTCGGCCTGGAGGTGCTCCGGGGCGCGGTAGAAACCGGTGTTGGGCACCTTGAGCCCGCCCGGAACCAGCGGCTCGAAGACGGCCTTGGCCGCCGGAATGCCGGTGATCGACAAGGCGCCCTGCGGGGTGCCGTGGTAGGCCACCGCGCGCGAGATCACCTTGGTCTTGGTGGGCTTGCCGGTGAGCTTGAAGTACTGCTTGGCCAGCTTCCAGGCCGACTCCACGGCCTCGCCGCCACCGGTGGTGAAGAACACCCGGTTCAGATCGCCGGGCGCGTAGCCGGCCAGGCGTTCGGCCAGCTCGATGGCTTGCGGGTGGGCGTAGCTCCACAGCGGGAAGTAGGCCAGTTCCGCGGCCTGTTTGGCGGCGGCTTCGGCCAGCTCGGCGCGGCCGTGGCCCACCTGGACGGTGAACAGTCCCGACAGCCCGTCGAAGTAGCGGTTGCCGTCGATGTCCCAAATGTGGTGGCCCTGGCCACGCACGATCACCGGCATCTGCCCGCCACGTCCGCCGGCGTCGGTCGGCTCGTAGACCGAGTGGCGGGTGAAGTGCCCCCACAGGTGGTCGCGGGCCGCGTCGGCGTAGCTGGTGCCGCTGCGGGTCAGTTTCGGTTGATCACTCATCTAGTTCCCCAGTCGTAGTGCTGTTTGTTGAGTTTCAGGTAGACGAAGGTCTCGGTGTGGCTGACGCCCGGGATCACGCGGATCTGGGTCATCAACACGTCGAGGAGTTCGGCGTCGCCCTCGCAGACGACCTCGGCCAGCAGATCGAAGCTACCCGCGGTGGTGACCACGTAGTCGACCTGTGGAATCTGGCACAGGGCGGTGGCCACGGGGGAAGCATCGCCGTGGACCTTGATACCGATCATCGCTTGGCGGGAGAATCCGACCATGATCGGATCGGTGACGGCCACGATCTGCATCATTCCGGCGTCCAGAAGGCGTTGGACCCGTTGCCGGACGGCGCCCTCGGACAGCCCGACCTCGGCAGCGATGCTCACGAAGGGCTTACGCCCGTCGGTCTGAAGGAGCTCGATGATGCGCTTGCTGGTCTCGTCCATGGTGACGCCGGACCGGACGGAATCGGTCTCGCCGCGCGGCGCAGCCTTTGGTGGGGTCATGGGCCCGATCATGCCTGCAGAAAACGCAAGGGGCAAGCAGTATCTCTACGAATCTCGCAGTAACCCATCTGCAACAAATGCGGAATACTCTTTCGTCACCTGTTGTGGATCACTCCCTGAACGGAGATGGTGATGGCGGCTGTGCGTGACTCGGCGAGACTGTGTTCGACGCGTCCGACGTCCGTCACGTCCACAAACAGGATGAGGGGCTGGACACGCCCCGACAACGGTTCGATGCTGAGCCGCCGACTGCATGTCCTGGGGAATCACCGGCTGACGTCACGGGTGCTGACGCAGTCGTTGACCTCCCCCAGCGTGCGGGTTGCACAGCATCCGCACAACTCAACACGAACGCCACAAGACCAATAGGAGGGGACCATGGCAGAAGACCGCAATCCGATGATTGACCCGATGCGGGCAAGTTTCGCCCGCGGAGCGCTGTCCCGGCGCACCGCGCTGACCGGACTGGCCGCAGTTGGCGCCGCCGGCTTCCTGGCCGCGTGTGGGAGCCCCGGCAAGGCGCCGACGGCCTCCTCGGCTGCCTCCAAGACGCCGCTGTCCGCCCCCGACCTGTCCGACACCGACAAGCTGATCAACTGGTCGAACTGGCCGGCCTACATGGACGTGGCCGGCGGCAAGCACCCCACCCTGGACGCCTTCACCAAGGCCACCGGCATCAAGGTGAAGTACAACGAGGACTACAACGACAACGACGAGTTCTTCGCCAAGGTGCGGCCGTTGCTGGAGGCCGGCAAGGACACCGGCCGGGACGTCTGGTGCAGCACCGACTGGATGGTCGCGCGGCTGAAGCGTCTGGGGTACATCCAGCCCCTCGACAAGGCCAATATTCCGAACGCGGCCAACTTGGTCGACACCTTGACCAATGTCGAGTTCGATCCGGGCCGCGTGTTCTCCCTGCCCTGGCAGAGCGGCTTCGCCGGCATCGCCTTCAACCCCAAGTCCACCGGCGGCAAGGCCGTCACCTCGATGGACCAGCTGCTGCATGACCCGATCCTGAAGGGCAAGGTCACGCTGCTCACCGAGATGCGCGACAGCGTCGGGCTGGTGCTGATGGAACAGGGTGTGTCGCTGGCCAGCGTGACCGCCGACCAGTTCGCTGCCGCGATCCAGGTGATCGCCGACGCCAAGAACTCCGGCCAGATCAAGGGCTTCACCGGCAACGACTACACCAAGCCGCTCGCCTCCGGCGATACCGCTGCTTGTGTGGCCTGGACCGGTGACGTGGTGCAGCTGCGGTTGGACAACCCGAGCCTGGGCTTCACCTTGCCGGACAAGGGCTTCACGCTGTGGTCGGACAACTTCGTCATTCCGGCGATGGCCCAGCACAAGAAGAACGCCGAGAAGCTGATCAACTACTACTACGACCCGGCCGTGATGGCGCTGGTCGAGGCGTACGTGAACTACATCGCGCCGGTGAAGGGCACCAAGGAAGCACTGACCAAGTCGGATCCGAAGATGGCCAACAACGACCTGATCTTCCCCAGCGACGCCACCTTGGCCCGTGCGCAGGTGTTCCGCGGTCTGACCGCCGAAGAGGAGACCAGCTTCACCCGCCAGTTCCAGGCGCTGGTCACCGGCTAACGATGACCGCTCCAGGGTCTTCAGGTCTGTCACGCCGGGCGCCGTCGTCCGGCGTGGCAGGGCTGCGGATCCCGGTGATGCGCAGGGGGGACGCTGCCGCATCAACCTTCTCCCGCGTCGGGTCGCTGACCAGACCCGCCGCTCTCCCACCGCTGAAGCGCACGAGCTTCAGCCCTACTTCGACAACCCTGGTGACGGGATAGGTGATATGACCGAAGCGACACAACGCAAGGCTCAAGGAGAACTCCGGCTGGTAGAGCTGGAACGCCGCTACGACGACTTCGTCGCGGTGAACGGCATCGAACTGGACGTGCCGCCCGGATCGTTCTTCGCCTTGCTCGGCCCGTCCGGCTGCGGCAAGACGACGACCCTGCGGATGATCGCCGGGCTCGAAGAACCGACCTCCGGGCGGATCTTCTTGGGTACCGAAGACATCACCAATACCCGCGCTCACCAGCGCCGGGTCAACACGGTCTTCCAAAGCTACGCCTTGTTCCCGCATCTCAACATCCTCGACAACGTCGGCTTCGGCTTGCGGCAGCTGAAGGTGGCCGACTGGAAGACCAAAGCCATGGAGGCCCTGGAGTTGGTCAAACTGGCCGACCGGGCCAAGCAGAAGCCGCGCCAGCTGTCCGGCGGCATGCAGCAGCGGGTGGCGCTGGCCCGCGCGATCGTGAACGAACCCGAGGTGCTGCTCCTGGACGAGCCGCTGGGCGCGCTCGACCTGAAGTTGCGTCGTGAGATGCAGATCGAGTTGAAGCGGATTCAGCAGGAGGTCGGCATCACCTTCATCCACGTCACTCACGACCAGGAAGAGGCCATGACCATGGCCGACACGGTCGCGGTGATGCGGTCGGGCAACATCGAGCAGTTGGGGGCTCCGGCGGAGCTCTACGACAAGCCGGCGACCGCCTTCGTGGCCAACTTCTTGGGGCAGTCGAATCTGTTGCCCATCGAGGTCACCTCGATCTCCGGTGAGCGCGCCACGGTCAGCAGCCACGGTGCCTCGCTGGTTGTGGAGGCGGCAGCCATTCCGTCCGAGGCCCCCGACGGGCTGCGGCTGGGGATCCGCCCGGAGAAGCTGCGACTGGTGGCGGCCACCGACACCACCTGGACCAACAAGCTCAGCGGTGAGGTAAGCGACGCCTCCTTCACCGGTGTGGCCACCACCTACCTGGTGAGAATGCCCTGGGGTCAGGAGCTCACGGTCACCCAGCCCAACGACGGCACCGCCCGGGCAGAGCTCGGAGATCAGGTCACTATCGCGTGGGATCCCCACCACGCCTTCATGATCGGGGTCGACTGATGGCGCTGGCGGTCCCGGTCGGGCGCGCGAGCCGGAAGCGTCCGGCGAGGAAGCGGGGCACCTTCACCCCGCTGCTGCTGCTGGCTCCGGCGATGTTGTGGCTGACGATCTTCTTCATCGTTCCGACCTTCTCGCTGGCCTCGCAGTCGCTGCAGACCGGTGACGTCGACAACGGCTTCGTCCTCACCTGGCATTTCCAGACCTACGCTGACGCCCTGGTCCGCTACTGGCCGCAGTTCCTGCGTTCGCTGATCTTCGCTGGTTCGGCCACGCTGATCACGTTGCTGGTCGGCTACCCGCTCGCTTGGTTCATCGCTCACCGCTCAGGGCAGTTCAAGACCATGCTGCTGGTGTTGGTGATCGCGCCGTTCTTCACCAACTTCCTGATCCGCACGCTGGCGTGGATCACGATCCTGACCGACAACGGTCCGGTGACCGGCTTCTTCCGTGCGACGGGGCTGATCAATGTGCTGCGCTGGCTGGGCCTCGTGGGCAGCGACACCTTGCTGTACTCGCCGTTCGCAGTGATCCTCGGTCTGGCCTACAACTTCCTTCCGTTCATGGTGCTGCCGCTGTACACGTCCTTGGAGCGGATGGACATGCGCCTGCTGGACGCAGCCGGCGACTTGTACGCCAACGGTTGGCACACCTTCTGGAAGGTGATCTGGCCGCTGTCGTTGCCAGGGGTCGTGTCCGGCACGTTGCTCACCTTCATTCCGGCGGCCGGCGACTACATCAACTCCAAACTGCTGGGCAACACCCAGACGACGATGATCGGACAAGTGATCGACGGGCAGTTCCTGCGCGTGCTGGATTATCCGATGGCAGCAGCACTGTCGTTCATCCTGATGGCGACGATCATCGTGATGGTGGGCCTGTACGTGCGGGCCGCCGGTACTGAGGAGTTGGTGTGATGCGCTGGTTACGCAAGAACCTGATCGTCATCATCGGTCTGCTGGTGATGGCCTACATCCTGATTCCCAACATCGTGGTGGTGGTCTTCTCCTTCAACAAGCCGTTGGGCCACTACAACTACGAGTGGAACCAGTTCTCCCTGGACGCATGGTTGGACCCCTGCGGGGCGCCAGGCATGTGTGACTCGTTGGGGCTGAGCCTGTGGATCGGTATCGCGTCGGCGACGATCTCCACGATCATGGGCACAATGGCGGCATTTGCTTTGGGGCGCTACCGGTTCATCGGCCGCGGCGTCACCAACTTGCTGGTGTTCTTCCCGATGGCGACTCCCGAAGTGGTCATGGGCGCGTCCCTGCTGACCCTGTTCATTTCGATGGGTCTGGAAGCTGGGCAGACCACGATTCTGATCGCGCACATCCTGTTCACGGTGTCGTTCGTGATCACGACGGTGAAAGCCCGGGTGGCCTCGTTGGATCCGGCGTTGGAGCAGGCGGCGGCAGATCTGTACGCCACCCCGGCACAGGCCTTCTGGAAGGTCACCTTCCCGCTGGTTGCTCCCGGTATTGGTGCGGGCGCGTTGTTGGCGTTCGCGCTGAGTTTCGACGACTACATCGTGACCAACTTCAACGCCGGAGCGACCACGGTGACCTTCCCGATGTTCGTGTGGGGTGCGGCGCAGCGTGGCACCCCGGTGCAGATCAATGTGATCGGCACGGTGATGTTCCTCGGGGCCGTGGCCATCGTGGGCATCGCGCAAGCAATCGGCGCCCGCCGAAGGAAGGTCGACGCGTAAATGCGCATTCTCGTGGTGGGGGCCGGCGGGGTCGGCGACGCAGTCGCCCGGATCGCCGCCCGCCGCAACTTCTTCGAGTTGATGGTCATGGCCGACTACGACCTGGCGAAGGCCCAGGCATCGGTCGCTGCAGCCGAGGCCGCCGGAGGGGTCGGACGCTTCGTGGCCGCCCACGTCGACGCCTCCAGCGCCGACTCGGTGGCCGCGCTGGCCCGTGAACACGGCATCACTCATGTGCTCAACGCGGTCGATCCCCGTTTCGTCATGGGCATCTTCAACGGTGCCTTCGCCGCCGGGGCCGACTACCTCGACATGGCGATGAGCCTGTCGCACCCGCACCCTGAGCGTCCCTACGCCGAGACCGGGGTGAAGCTGGGCGATGAGCAGTTCGCCCAGGCCGAGGCCTGGGAGGCGGCCGGACGGCTGGCGCTGGTCGGCATGGGCGTCGAGCCCGGACTGTCGGACGTCTTCGCCCGCTACGCCGCCGATCACCTGTTCAGCGAGATCGACGAACTCGGCACCCGTGACGGCGCCAACCTGGTGGTCACCAACGAGAACGGTGAGGAGATCTTCGCTCCGTCCTTCTCGATCTGGACCACCATCGAGGAGTGCCTCAACCCGCCGGTGATCTACGAGGACGGCACGGGCTGGTTCACCACCCCGCCGTTCAGCGAGCCGGAGGTCTTCGAGTTCCCCGAAGGGATCGGACCGGTCGAGTGCGTCAACGTCGAGCACGAAGAAGTGCTGCTGATGCCGCGCTGGGTGGACGCCAAGCGGGTCACCTTCAAATACGGACTGGGCGATGAGTTCATCGGTGTGCTGAAGACGCTGCACGCTCTCGGACTGGACTCGACCGCACCGGTGAAAGTGAAGGGCGTCGAAGTGTCCCCGCGTGACGTGGTCGCCGCCGTCCTGCCCGACCCGGCGACGATCGGCCCGCGGATGACCGGCAAGACCTGTGCGGGGCTCTATGTCACCGGCACGGGTAAGGACGGCCAGCCGCGACGCACCTACCTCTACCACGTGGTCGACAACCAGTGGGCGATGGCGAACTATGGTGCCCAATGCGTGGTCTGGCAGACCGCGATCAATCCGGTGGTGGCGTTGGAGCTGCTGGCCACCGGTGTGTGGAAGGGGGTGGGCGTGTTGGGGCCGGAAGCCTTCGACGCCGTGCCCTTCCTTGAGCTGCTGGCCGGCAAGTCGCCGACCGGTTATGACTCTGCCTGGGGAATCGAGGAAAAGTAATTGATTGAACAGAAGAGAATCCTGCGCACCTCACTGCCGGGACCGAGCTCGGCCGCCTTGGCCGAACGCCGTAAGGCGACGGTCTCGGCTGCGGTGAGTGGCGGCAACGATCTCTACATCACCGCCGCCGAAGGCGCGATCCTGGTTGATGTCGATGGCAATCAGCACATCGACATGGGTTCGGGTATCGGCGTGGCCTCGGTGGGGCATTCGGCCCCGCGCGTGGTCGATGCGGTGACCAAGCAGGCGACCAGCTTCGGTCACACCTGCTTCATGGTCAGCCCCTACGACGGCTACATCGAGCTGTGTGAGGAACTGGCCAAGCGCACCCCCGGCGACTTCGCGAAGAAGTCGGCGCTGTTCAACGCCGGCGCCGAGGCGGTCGAGAATGCCGTCAAGGTGGCGCGCGCCTTCACCGGACGTCCGGCCGTGATCGTGTTCGACCACGCCTACCACGGACGTACCAACCTGACGATGGCGATGACCGCCAAGGTGCAGCCGTACAAGGACGGCTTCGGCCCGTTCGCGCCGGAGATCTACCGGCTGCCGATGGCGTACCCGTACCGCTGGCCCACCGGTGCCGAGAACTGCGCCGAGGAGGCCTTCGCCGAGTTCGCCAGCAAGGCGCACATCCAGATCGGCGAGGACCACATCGCTGCTGTGGTGATCGAGCCGATCCAGGGTGAGGGCGGCTTCATCGTCCCCGCGCCCGGCTTCATGAAGCTGCTGCGCGAATGGTGCACCACCCACGGCATCGTCCTGGTCGCTGACGAAGTGCAGGCTGGCTTCTGCCGTACCGGCAAGTGGTTCGCCATCGAGCACGAGGACGTCGTGCCCGACCTGATCACCACCGCCAAGGCGCTGGGTGGCGGTCTGCCGATCGCTGCGTTGACCGGTCGCGCCGACATCATGGACGCGGCTGTGGTCGGCGGTCTGGGCGGCACCTTCGGGGGCAATCCGCTGTCGTGTGCGGCGGCATTGGCAGCCATCGAGACCATGGAGGCCGAAGATCTGGCCGGCCGCGCCGTCCAGATCGAGGCGCTGCTGTACCGGCGGCTGAACGCGATGGCGGAGAAGTTCCCGCAGATCGGCGAAGTGCGCGGACGCGGGGCGATGATCGCCATCGAGCTTGTTGCTCCCGACGGCTCCAAGACCCCCGATGCCGCCCTCACCAAGGCGGTGGTGGCCGGTTGTGGCCGCCGCGGGGTGTTGATGCTGTCGTGTGGCAGCTACGGCAACGTGATCCGCATGCTGCCGCCGCTGGTGACCGAATTCGCGTTGCTGGAAGACGCGATGGACGTGCTGGAAGAGGCCTTCGCCGAGGCGATCGGCTGAATCACCAATACCGCGGCCGGTCTTGTGCGAGCGAGACTGGCCGCGGTTCCACAGTTTTGAATGCAGGAGAGGACTGCAATGACGCAATTGCCACAATCAGTGCCCACCGGGCTCTACATCGGCGGTCAGTGGCGCGACGCCACCGGTGGGGCCACCTTCGCCGTGGAGAACCCGGCCACCGGTGAGGTGTTGGCCCAGGTGGCCGACGCCAGCCCGGCCGACGGCATGGCCGCCCTGGACGCGGCCGCCGCAGCCCAGGAGGAATGGGCGCGCACGGCGCCGCGGGTGCGCGGCGAACTGCTGCGGGCCGGCTTCGAAGCGGTGACCGCCCGGGCCGAGGAGTTCGCGGCGGTGATGACCCTGGAAATGGGCAAGCCGCTGGCCGAATCCCGCGGTGAGGTCGCCTACGGCGCAGAGTTCCTGCGCTGGTTCTCCGAGGAGGCCGTGCGCATCTACGGCCGCTACTCGGCCGCGCCGGACGGGATCAACCGGCTGCTGGTGAGCAAGCGTCCGGTCGGCCCGAGCCTGCTGATCACGCCGTGGAACTTCCCGCTGGCCATGGCCACCCGCAAGGTGGCCCCGGCGATGGCGGCCGGCTGCACCGTGGTGGTCAAGCCCGCCGCGCTGACCCCGCTGACCACGCTGCTGTTCGCCAAGGTGATGGAAGAAGTCGGCGTGCCGGCGGGCGTGATCAACGTCATCCCGACCACGCATTCGGGCGCCACCACCGGCCCGCTGTTCACCGATCCGCGGCTGCGCAAGGTGTCGTTCACCGGTTCCACCGAGGTGGGCAAGGTGCTGCTGAAGCAGGCGGCTGACGGGGTGCTGCGGACGTCCATGGAACTGGGTGGCAATGCGCCGTTCCTGGTGTTCGGCGATGCCGATCTGGACGCCGCGGTCGACGGCGCCTACAACGCCAAGCTGCGCAACGGTGGCCAGGCCTGCACTGCGGCCAACCGGATCTACGTCCATTCCTCGATCGCCGAGCCGTTCGCCGAGAAGCTGGCCGCGCGGGTGGCCGGCATCAAGGTCGGCCCAGGCATCGAGGACGGCACCCAGTTGGGTCCGGTCATCGACGATGACGCTCTGGAGCGCATCGGCGGGCTGGTCTCCGACGCGGTCGCCGGTGGCGGCACCGTCCTGACCGGTGGCGGCCGGATGGATCGGGCCGGCTACTTCTTCGAGCCGACGGTGCTGGTGAACGTGGCTCGCGACGCCCGGGTGTTGACTGAGGAGATCTTCGGGCCGGTGGTGCCGATCGCCACCTTCGACTCCGAGGACGAAGCGATCGCCCTGGCCAACGGCAGCGAGTATGGCCTGATCTCCTACGTGTACACGAAGGACTTGAAGCGGGCGTTGCGGATGAGCGAGCGGATCGAGACCGGCATGCTGGCGGTCAACTCCGGCGTCATCTCCAACCCGGCCGCACCCTTCGGTGGGGTGAAGCAGTCCGGTCTGGGCCGCGAAGGTGGCGAGGAGGGCATCGAGGAGTACCTCGAGACCGTCTACGTGGGTATCGGCAACCCGTACGCCTGATCTGGCAACAACGAGGGGGATTGTGCACCGTGTTTGGTGCACAATCCCCCTCGCTATGTTCACCCCAGGTGCAGGTCGACCTGGATCTCTGCCGCCAGCTGCTCCAGGTCGGCGGTGATCTCCGCGGTGTCGGCGGTAGCCGGGATGCGGGCGATTACGGTCGCTTCGAACAGGCGTCCGCCGGCCATCGGCGCGTCGACGGTCTTGCTCGACAGATGCTCGATGTTGAGCTGGTGACGGCTGAGCGCGCCGGATATCTCCTTGACGATGCCGGGGCGGTCGTTGCCGATCACGGTCAGGCTCAGTTGTGGCCAGTCGTTGGCCGTGGTGGTCGCGCCGGTGTGGGTGGTGACCTTCAGTAGGCCGTCCAGGCCTTCGAGGGCGGCGGTGAAGGCATCGCGTTGCTCGGCCGGGACCGATACTTCCACCACGCCGGCGAAGGTGCCGTCGAGTTCGGCGAGCTCGCTGCGCTCCCAGTTGCCGCCATGGGTGGAGACGACTTCGGCCAGGGTGGCGACGAGTCCGGCGCGATCATCGCCGACGACGGTCAGGATCAGCATGGGCATGGCGATGAGCCTACCGAGGCTGCAACGAAATGCCCTGGCGCCCGCGAATCGGACCTCGCCGCGCCGGCGATCTCAGGCATCGGTGACGTTTTGTTGCAGGGGCGAGGAGTCGGCGTGTTCGTGGCCAGCTGCAACCAGACGCACTCGATGTGTGAGATACCTGGCGTGTTCCGGGCTGGTGAAGCGTGGCCAGTGCGTTTCGTTGCAGGAAGAGGGGTGGACGGGCGCGATTTGGATGAGTATGCTCACTGAGTATGATCAGTAGAGCGCAGCAGAAGGCGAACACCCACGCCGAAATCCTTCAGGCCGCCCGGCACGTCATCGCCCGGCAGGGGTTCGCTGCCACCACGGCCCGCGACGTCGCCACCGAGGCCGGCGTCGCAGTGGGAACGGTCTTCCTGCACTATCCGACCATGGCCCAGCTGGCTGAGGAGATCCTTGACCAGACGGTCGGAGCGGCCTTGGAGGCCGCCGCCATCAGCCGCCCGGACGGCCTGGTGGAGCGGCTGGTACATGCGGCCGCAGCGCTCTACGACGGCTACGACGCCGATCCCGAACTGTCGCGGCAGGTGATTGCCGGATCGCTCTTCGAGAGCGCCGAGGGCAGCCCCTCGCAGGTGCGGATGGGTCAGTTCCGCGAGTGGGTGTGCACCGAGGTGGCTGGCGGCGTCGAGCGATGCGAGATCGAGCCCATCGAACCCGGGGCGGCCTTCATGGCGTACTTCGCCTTCTACTTCGGCGCCCTGGTCGCCGGGCTGCGTGGGGAACTCGACCGCGATGCTCAGCTGGCGCTGCTGCGCGGTTCGTTGCAGCGGATGCTCGGCGAGAAGGCGGGGCACTGACATGGAGATCATCGTCATCGGTGCCGGCATCGGC
>CAZLJN010000013.1:0-17281 GCA_964559815.1 uncultured Propionibacteriaceae bacterium | reverse complement strand
CTTCGGTGGCGAGACCTTCCTGACCCTGATGCTGGTGCGCGCCGAGCACCTCGACCTGCAATATGCCGGGCTGGTGCTGACCGTCGGCTCGATCGGCTGGACGCTCGGCTCGTGGCTGCAATCGCGCCCGTGGTTGCGGATGCGACGGGACCAGATCATCTCCGCAGGTGCAGCGGCGGTCGTGGCCGGACTCGGGCTGGTGTCTGTGTCGGCCTGGTTGCCTGGGCGGCTGCTGTGGGCGGTGCCGGTGGGCTGGGTGATCGCCGGTCTCGGCATGGGGATGCAGGTGGCCAGCACGTCCTTGGTGGTGATGGATCTGTCCCCTGAAGCCGATCTGGGGCACAACACGTCCGCGCTGCAGGTGGGGGAGGCGCTGGGCAACTCGCTGATCGCAGGCCTGGCCGGCACCATCTTCGTCCTGCTGAACGCCGATCCGACGCAGGCCTTTGGTTCGCTGTTCGTCGCCATGGTGGTGGTCGCCGTGGCCGGCCTCGGAAACTCCTTGCGGATCGGTGTCGTGGAAAACCACTGAGTTGATAACATCTCGACATCGAGATAACTGGGGGTGCCATGGACGAGGTGGATCAGATCCTCGCGTCGTGGGCCACGGAGCTACCCGAACTGGACGCATCGCCGCTGGCGAGCCTGTCGCGGATCAGTCGGCTGGCCCGCCACCTCGATCGAGCCCGCAGCGAAGCCTTCGCCGCTGCCGAGCTGGAGCCGTGGGAGTTCGACGTCCTGGCTGCGCTGCGCCGGCACGGTGCCCCTTACGAGTTGTCGCCGGGTGAACTCATCCACGAAACGCTGTCCACGTCCGGCACGATGACCAACCGGGTCAATCGCCTGGCCGAACGCGGGTTGGTGGTGCGCAAACCCAACACCGCCGACCGGCGCGGGGTGCTCGTTCGGCTCACCGCCGAGGGACGCAATCGCGTCCAGGTGGCGATGACCGCGTTGCTCAGCTTCGAGCGCGAAGTGCTCGAACCGATCACCCCCGAACAGCGCGAGGAGTTGGCCGGGCTGCTACGCACCTTGCTGGCGCCGTTCGAACGATCCTGACCCGCGCCGATATCGTTGGTCCCGGATCTGCCCCGACCACGAAAGCCCCCTCATGGCCCTGTCGAACCCCCACCTCGCCGAACTCGCCGACGCCTTCGGCATCGCCACCGAGTTCTGGGACTGGAAGGGGCGACTGACCGAGATCACCGACGAGACGGTGATCGCCGTCCTGGCCGGCATGGACGTCGACGCTCACGACCCGCAGGCCGCTGCTGCTGCCTTGCAGGTGGTGCGCGAACGTCCGTGGGGCCGGGTGCTGCCGCCGTGCGTGGTCAGCGAGCAGGGGGCGCCCTACCGGGTGCTGGTGCATGTGCCCCACGGCGAGGGGGTGCGGCTGTCGGTGCGTCTCGAGGACGGCGCCCACCGCGACGTGCCGCAGGCCGAGCACCTGGTCGAACCGCGCGTGATCAACGACACCCTGATCGGTGAGGCGGCCTTCGACCTGCCCACCGACCTGCCGCTGGGCTACCACCGGCTGCAGGCGGTCACTGACGCCGGCCAGACCGAGTCGACCCTGGTGATCACCCCGGCCTTCCTCGGCTTCCCGGCCAGCATGGGCGAGAAGCGCACCTGGGGCTACGCCGTGCAGCTGTACAGCCTCACCTCGGCCGAATCCTGGGGCTTGGGCGACTTCTCCGACCTGGCCGATCTGGCGATCTGGTCGGCCACCCAGCAATACGCCGGCTACGTGCTGGTCAACCCGCTGCATGCCGCCGAACCCACCCCGCCACTGGAGGCATCGCCCTACCTGCCGATGTCGCGCCGGTTCGTGAACCCGATCTACCTGCGTCCCGAAGCGGTGCCCGAATACGCCGAACTGGACGAGGACTCCCGCGGCCTCATCTGGGATCTGAAAGTGAAGCTTGCTACCGCATTGGCCGGTGCCGACCTGATCGACCGCGAGCCGATCTGGACGACCAAGCTGGCCGCGCTGCGGATCATCTTCGATGCGGGCATGCGTCCGGCCCGGCGGATGGCGTTCAACGACTTCCTGCGCCGCGAAGGCCGTGGCCTCACCCAGTTCGCCACCTGGTGCGCGCTGGTCGGTGTGCACGGGCAGAACTTCCGCGAATGGCCGGCCGAGCTGCAGCGTCCGTCCTCGCCGGAGGTGGCCGAGTTCGCCGCCGCCCACCACAACGACATCGTCTTCCATGCGTGGCTGCAGTTCCAGGCCACCGACCAGCTGCGATCGGCCCAGTCGGCGGCGCGCAACGCCGGCATGAAGGTCGGCGTGATGAACGACCTCGCCGTCGGGGTCAGCGGACGCAGCGCCGAAGCCTGGACCTACAGCAACCTGTTCGCCGACGGCGTCAGCGTCGGCGCCCCGCCCGACCACTTCAACCAGACCGGCCAGGACTGGGGCCAAGCGCCGTGGCGTCCCGACCGGCTGGACGAGCTGAGCTATGCGCCGTTTCGGCAGATGGTGGCCGGCGTGCTGCGTCACTCCGGCGGCCTGCGCGTCGACCACATCATGGGCCTGTTCCGGCTGTGGTGGGTGCCGGCCGGCAAGTCGGCCAACCAGGGCACCTACGTGCGCTACAACCACGAAGCCATGGTCGGCATCCTCGCCCTCGAAGCGCACCGCGCCGGCGCGCTGGTCGTCGGTGAAGACCTCGGCGTGGTCGAGCCGTGGGTGCGCGACTACCTGCGCCGCCGGGGGATCCTGGGCACCTCGATCGAATGGTTCGAGCGTGACGAGCAGGGACGTCCGCTGGCACCCGAGGATTGGCGGGAGTACTGCCTGGCGTCGGTGACCACCCACGATCTGCCGCCGACCGCCGGGTATCTGGCCGGCGAGCACATCCGCTTGCAGCACTCCTTGGGGTTGCTGACCGAGTCATTGAACGTCGAACTCGACCAGGCCCGACGGGAGCGCTCGGCGGTGATCGCCGGGCTGGTCGAACGGGGTTTGCTGGATCGGACCGACACCGAAGACACCGAGGCGATCGTGCTGGCCATGCACCGCTTCCTGGTGGCGACCCCGGCCCGGGTGCTGTGCGCCGCCCTCACCGACGCGGTGGGGGACCGGCGCACCCAGAATCAGCCGGGCACCTCGACCGAGTACCCCAACTGGCGAGTGCCGCTGAGCGGTCCGGATGGCCGTCCGCTGGCACTGGAGGACTTGTACGTCGACGAGCGGGCGTTCCGGCTGGCGACGGTCATGAACGACTTCGCCGCCCCGCTGCGTCCGCCGGCTCCGGGAACCGAACTGGCCGACTGAGCGGTCAGTGTGGGGCGAGAAACTCCAGGCCGGGCACGTTTCGCAGCACGCCGAAGGCGACGATGACGACCCCCACCGTGAGCGGCACCCAGCCGGGGGCCAGGAAGGCGCGCGGTTTGCCGGTGATCACCCGCCGGGCCCAGGCCACCCACGCCCAGATCAGGTAGGGCACGGCCAGTACCGCCAGCGGATTCATCGACCACGCCGAGCCGACGTCGCCCACGGCCAGGTCATGGACGGACCGCAGCGCTCCGCACCCGGGGCAGTAGAGGCCGAACAGCGCGTAGGTCGGGCACACCGGGTAGTGGCCCGGCTGGTTCGGATCGACGACGGCGAGCGCCGTGACCACGGCTGTCGCACCGACCGCGACCGCGGCGACCCGTCCGGCGGCGGGGATGCGATGCACCATGCCCAGCGGACGGTCCGCGAGAGGGGTCACTGCGATCCGAGCGCGGCCAACGTGATGCTCAAGCCGAAGTAGAGCACCCCACCCACGACGCCGACGATCGCCGACCACATGGCAAACTGGCGGGCCTTCTTCGCCGATTCCTGCGCGCCGGCATAGTCACCCATCGCCCATTTGGTGTTCACCTGGGTGGCATAAACGATGGAAGGAATGCCCAACGGCAGACAGCACAGCACCGTGGTCAGGATTCCCCACACCAAGTTGTTCTCGGGCGGCACGCCATAGGGCGCGGCGTTGTACGGCGTCGGGGCCGGATAGCCCTGAGCCGGCGGATAGGCACTGACGCCCGCGCCGTAGGCAGGTGGCATGGGCTCGGCATATCCCGGTGCAGGTGTGGCCATCGGCGGCTCGGGATACCCCGACGGCTCGGGATACCCTTGGGAAGGTTGTGAATAGGGTGAGTTCGTCGGATAGTCAGGACCAAATGCGCCGGAATCGGAGCCGTCGTTGGTGCCGCCCTGGCCGTACGTGTTGCTCATCTGATCCCCTCACCGCTCATGTGAACAGGTGCACTTTAGCGTGCAGACACCACAGCGATGAATGGCCGGCTCTCAGCCGGTTCGGCGGACCACTGTCACCTTGTTGGCGCGCAGTTCCGCGATGGTTTCCGGCAACCGGTCCGGGGCGACCGCGGCGGTCAAAGGCAGCAACACGCGGGTGGTCAGCCCGGCCAGCGCCGCGTCCACGGCGGTGGCTTTGACGCAGTAGTCGGTGGCGATCCCGACCACGTCGACGGCGGTCACCTCGTGATCGGCCAGCCATTCGTCCAAGCCCTCGCCGTCGCAGGTGCCCTCGAAGCCGGAGTACGCCGCGTCGTAGTCGCCCTTGTCGAAGATCGCCTCGAACCACTCCGGACGCAGCGGCTCGTGCAACAGCGCGCCGTCGGTGCCGGCCACGCAATGGGCCGGCCAGGAGTCGACGAAATCGGGCTGGACGGCGAAGTGGGCGCCCGGGTCGATGTGGTGATCCCGGGTGGCGACCACATGGTCATAGCGATGCGAACCGGTGAGCAGCGCGGCGATATCGACCGCGACTTTGGCACCGCCGGCCACCGCAAGCGAGCCGCCTTCGCAGAAGTCGTTCTGCACATCGACCACGATCAACGCCACAGCCATCTCAGGCCTGCTTCGCGTAGGGGTTGGTGGTCGGATCGCCGTCGTCGTCGAGGATGATCGTCGGGATCGCCGGCTCGCCTCTGCTCATCTTCAGCGCCGCTTGGGGAAGCTCGGCGCGGGCGCGAAGGTGCCGCTCGCGCGCGTCCTCCAGCGACTCCCGAGCGACCGGCTTGCCCTTGCGCATCAACTCCACCAGCAGCGGACGATCGTTGCCGTCGTCGACCGGCGGGGCGCCGATGCCGATCACCTCGGCTTCGGCCCGGCCGCGGGCGTCCAACCGGCGCAGGGCGTATTTGCGCCCGCCCACGCTGGCCTTGTTGGTGCTCTTCTTGGCCACCGGCACCAACTCGGCTTTCTTGCCTTCGGACTCGGCGCGGGCCACCAGCTTGTAGACGAAGCCGCAGGTGGGTGAACCCGAGCCGGTCACCAGGGAGGTGCCCACGCCGTAGCCGTCGATCGGGGCGCTGCGCAATGCGGCGATCTGGTACTCGTCCAGGTCGGAGGTGACGATGATTCGGGTGGAGGTGGCGCCCAGGGAGTCCAGGAGGGCGCGGACGTCGGCGGCCTGCTCGGCCAGATCGCCGGAATCGAGCCGGATCGCGCCCAGCTTGCCCTTGGTCAGCCGGACGCCGGTGCGCACGGCCTGTTCGATGTCATAGGTGTCGACCAGCAGGGTGGTCGACTTGCCCAATGTCTTCAGCTGCGCCTTGAAGGCGTCCTCCTCGCTGTCGTGCAGCAGGGTGAAGGAGTGGGCGGCGGTGCCGGCGGTGGGCACGGCGTAGGTGCGGCCGGCCTCCAGGTTCGAGGTGGCCGAGAATCCGGCGATGTAGGCGGCGCGGGCTGCGGCCACGGCGGCGTGCTCGTTGGCCCGCCGCGAACCCATTTCGATGCAGGGCCGATCCCCGGCCATCGCGGTCATCCGGGAGGCGGCCGAGGCGACCGCGGAGTCGTAGTTGTAGATGCTCAGCAGCAGGGTCTCCAACATCGCGGTTTCGGCGAAGGTGCCCTCCACGATCAGCAGCGGGGAACCGGGAAAGTAGATTTCGCCCTCGGGGTAGCCCCAGACGTTGCCCTTGAACTTGTAGCGGCTCAGCCAGTCGGCCAGGTCGGTGTCGATGACGTTCTCTTCGAGCAGGAAGTTCAGCGCTGACTCGTCGAAGCGGAAGGCCCTGATCGCTTCGATTGCCCGGCCGACCCCGGCGACCACGCCGTAGCGGCGGCCTTCGGGCAGGCGGCGGGGGAAGAGTTCGAACACACTGCGCCGCATGGCGGTCTTGGATCGCAGCGCCGCCCGGATCATGGTCAGCTCGTAATGATCGGTCAGCAGGGCGGTGCTCGGGGTGGTCCCGGCCGGCGCCATCAGGACAGTCATGGGGTCAGCCTAATCACGCGTGTCAGAATAGGTCGGTGTCCACACCCGATCAGCCCGCCGATCCGTCCGGCGGCACAGCGACCATGTCGCGACCGGCCGAGGCGGGATTGGTGAACTGGGTCACGTTGGTCTGGGACGACCCGGTGAACCTGATGAGCTACGTCACGCATGTGTTCTCCACCTACTTCGGGTATCCGGTCGAGAAGGCCACCGAGCTGATGCTGCAGGTGCACAACCAGGGCAAGGCTGTGGTTTCGTCCGGTACTCGCGAGCAGATGGAGATCGATGTGGACGCCATGCACAGCTATGGCCTGTGGGCCACGATGGAGCCCGGCTGATGCGCGGCTTCAAGCGTGCCGGATCGATGATCACCGTCCGGATGAGCGACTACGAGACGGCGTTGTTGGAGTCGCTGGTCGATCAGTTGCTCGGTCTGTTGGAGGCCGAGGGGCAGGTGGACCCGGGCAGCAGCGATCCGTTCGAGCGGTGGCAGGCCGAGATGGATACCGACGATCCGCTGGATCGCAGTGACCCGGTGATCACCCGGCTGTTCCCGGACGCCTATCCGGACAACCCGGTGGCGTCGGTGGAGTTCCGTCGGCTCACCCAGGCCAAGCAGCGCACCGATCGGCAGCGGCAGGCGGAGGTGGTGCTCTCGGCGCTCGCCGACAGCGAGGCGGGCAAGCATCGGGTGCAGATCCGGCTGATCGATCTGGACGACTGGTTGAAGACGCTGACCGCGATCCGGCTGAGCCTGGCGGTGCGATTGGGGATCAAGACCGTCGACGACATCGAGGATCTCGACCTTTTGCCCGACGACGATCCGCGGGCCTACGTCTACCGGGTCTATGAGTGGATCGCCTACTTCAGCGAGAGCCTGCTCAGCCTCGACTGAGGTGTTTTCGTCACAACTTTGGTGCGAATTTCGAGACGCCGGTGGCGCTGAATGTTTGGTAAGGCTACCCTTACTGCGTGGGAATAAACCTCGCTAGTGCGCCACTGCGAACGCCGTTGACGCTGACGCACGCCGGAGACGACCAGGCCGTCGCCCATCGCCTGGCCCGGCTGGGGTTGCGGGTCGGGGTGGCGTTCTCGCTGATCTCTCGGACGACCGGCGGCGGACGGGTCGCCGTCGTCGCCGGCACGCGGATCGCGCTCGGCAAGCCGATCCTCACCCAGTTGCAGGCCAAGGTGAGCGCCTGATGTCAGTGACCGATCGGACCGGCCTTTCGCTATCTGTGATCGCCCCCTCGGCCAAGGCCTGCTGCCGCACCGATACCGGTCGGTCAGCGGCACCGACCGATCCGGTCGTCGCCCTGGTCGGAGCGCCCAACACCGGCAAGTCGACGCTGTTCAACGCGCTCACCGGCGCGGGGGTCACCATGGGCAACTGGCCCGGCACCACCGTCGAAGTCTCCCGCGGCCTGTGGCGCTCCACCGCAGCCGAGGTGGCCTGCGACTGTGAGTCCTGTACCTGTGATGACGCCGACGGTCGCCTCGACATCACCCTGATCGACCTCCCCGGCACCTACTCCCTCGACCCGCACTCCCCGGATGAAGCGCTCACCCGGGAACTGCTGGTGGGCAAGCCCGCCGACGAACGTCCCGACCTGAGCGTGGTCACCTGCGACGCCGCGCGGCTGACCAGCTGCCTGTACCTGGTGGCGCAGCTGCGCGAGCAGAAGCTGCCGATGGTGGTGGCGCTGACCATGGGCGACGTGGCCGCCAAGCGCGGCGTACACATCGATGTCGCGGCCCTGTCGCGCGCGTTGGGCTGCCCGGTGCTGGAGATCGACCCGCGGCGGCGCGGGGGACTGGTGGCCCTCGCCGAGGCCGTCCGCGATGGCTTGGGACGTCCGGCCCCGGCACCGCGCGCGACCCCGCCGGACGACGACGACCTGGCCTTGGAGGACGACCGCTTCGCCTGGATCGCGCATGTGGTCGATGCGGCCACCGGTGCCGCCGCCCCGAATGCGCGCACCTGGTCGGATCGCGTCGACCGTTGGGTGACCGCGCCGGTGGTGGGTCCGCTGATCTTCCTTGCGGTGATGTGGCTGGTCTTCCAGCTCACCACCACGGTGGCCGCCCCGCTGCAGGACCTGCTCGGCGACCTGTTCTCCGGCCCGGTGAGTCAGGGTGCGACCGCGCTGCTGACCTACATGGGACTGGGCGGCAGTTGGGTGGAGGGGCTGGTGGTCGACGGGCTGATCGCCGGCGTCGGCATGCTGCTCACCTTCGTCCCGCTGATGACCCTGATGTTCGCGCTGCTGGCGATCCTGGAGGACTCCGGCTACCTGGCGCGCGCCGCTGTGGTGACCGACCGGCTGATGCGCTCCATCGGCCTGCCGGGGAGGGCCTTCCTGCCCCTGATCGTCGGCTACGGCTGCAATGTCCCCGCGATCAGCGGCACCCGGATCCTGCCGAACGCCCGGCAGCGGATCCTGACCGCATTGCTGGTGCCGTTCACGTCCTGCACCGCACGGCTGACCGTGTTCGTGATGATGGGGGCGATCTTCTTCGGCCCCTACGCCGGCACCGCGGTGTTCGCCATGTACGTGACCTCGATCCTGATCATCATCACCGTCGGGCTGGGGCTGCGTTCGACCTTGTGGCGCAAAGAACCGATCGATCCGCTGGTGATCGACCTGCCGGCCTACCAAGTGCCGACGATCCGCCTGACCGCCTCGGTCACCTGGCTGCGGCTGAAGGGCTTCCTGCAGACCGCCGGCGGCATCATCGTGATCACCGTGGCCGCGGTCTGGCTGCTGCAGTCGGTGCCGGCCACCCCGGGCAAGACCTTCGCCGAGGTGCCGGTGTCGGACTCGGTGTACGGCGTGGTGTCGTCGGCGATCGCGCCGGTGTTCGCGCCGGCCGGCTTCGGATCATGGGAATCGGCCTCCACTCTGCTGGTGGGCTTCGTGGCCAAGGAGGCGGTGATCTCGTCCTGGGCGCAGACCTATGCGGTCGCCGAGCCCGACAACCACGCGGCGCCCGGTGATCTGGGGGCGGCCGTCTTCCAGACCTTCGCAGAATCCTCCGGTGGCCACCCGGTTCCGGCGGCGCTGGCGTTCATGGTCTTCCTGATGGCTTACACCCCGTGCGTGGCGACCTTGTCGGCGCAGTGGCGGGAGATCGGGCCGCGCTGGACCCTGTTCGGCGTGGCCGTGCAGCTGGCGGTCGCCTGGACCCTGGCAGTGGCGGTGTTCCAAGTCGGCAGGCTGTTCCTATGACCGCCGCGAGCCTGGCTCCGTTGTCCGCGCTGCTGGCCGAAGTCGCCGCCGGCACTCCCACCGTCGCCGAAATGGCCCGCAATACCGGCCTGAGCACGGACGTCCTGCGCGCCGGGCTGGATCACCTGGTGCGGACCGGACGGCTGCAGGCGACCAACCTGCCGATCGGCTGCCCACCCAGCGGGTGTGGAGGCTGTGCAGTGGCCGGTGGTTGTGGCGTCGCCGAAGGCGGCAACACCTTGGTCACGCTGTCGTTGACCCGACGCTGAGTCTCGGCACACTCACCAGATCTCGGGCGGCCGGTGCCGATCGCCGGTGGGGGCGTCCTTGTCGCTGGCGGTGGCCCGCTTCCAGGCGTCCTCAGCTGCCCGGCGGCCGTCGTCGGCCAGCCGCAGCGCACCCTTCAACAGCCTGGTGAGATCGATGGGTCCCTGAGTCATCACGCCTCCGGATGGATTCGCGTCCAGTTTAGGGGCGGTGGGTGCGGGACCCTCAGCGGGGGCTGGGTGGGGTGAAGATCAAGGTGACGGTGGTGTCGGCGCCCGGAGTGCCCTGCCACTGGGGCAGGGCCGTGGTCGAGCGCGTCCAGGACGCCCCGCCGACCTGGACCGAGGTCAAGCCGTACTCGCCGGCCACGGCGACCGCCTCATGCGCCACCGCCCAGGCGACCCGGACGTCCGTGGTGGTCGCGGTCAGCCCGGTGTCGGTGGCGGTGATGGTGACGGTATCGCCGAGCGTCTTGGTCAGGAACGTCCGCATGGCTGCCGGGTCGGCTGCCCCCGGATGAGCCACCACACAAGTGAAGGTGGCCGGGCTTTCGCCGGTCAGCGAACTGGCCAGGGTGCGGGCGCGGTCGACGTGCTTGCGGTAGGCCTCGGGGTAGGCACTGCGCTGGACGGCCTGGGCGACGTCGTTGATGTCACGGGTCTTCCAGTTCTTGATCCGCTCCATCACCCGATAGAACGAGCGGGTGGAGTACCACGGGTCCATGATCTGCTCCACCGTGCCCCAGCCCTTGCTGGGCCGTTGCTGGAACAACCCGATCGAGTCGGCGTGGCCGTAGTCGAGGTTGCGGATGTCGGATTCCTGATAGGCGGTGGCCAACGCGATCGACGCCGCTCGCGGCACCAGGCCGCGCTTGATCGACATGCCGGAGATGATCGCGGCGTTGCGCGCCTGCTCGGGGTCGACCACGGTCAGTTTGTTGGCCGCCGTGGCCTGGCAGCGGTCCTCGACCGGCAGCGGCACCTTGTTGTAGTCGGCCCAGATCACCGCGCCGCCGACCACCACGCCGATGATGGCCGCGAGCACCCCTGCGGTGATGGCCAGTGCTTTGAGTACCTTCACCGGCTCAGTTGGCGTGCAGGTCGGCGTTGAGTTCCACCCCGATGGCAGCCCCGCGCTGCTTGGCGATCACCGCCCCGGTGACCGAGTTGCGCAGGAACAGCAGGTTGGGCTGTCCACTCAGGGTGGCCGCCTTGACCACGCTACCGTCACTCATGGTCACCTTGGTGCCCGCGGTCACGTACAGCCCGGCTTCGACCACGCAGTCATCGCCCAGCGAGATGCCCACCCCGGACTCCGCGCCCAACAGGCAACGCCGGCCGATGGTGACCTGCTCGGAGCCGCCGCCGGACAAGGTGCCCATGATCGAGGCGCCGCCGCCGATGTCGGACCCGTCGCCGACCACTACACCGGCCGAGATCCGTCCCTCCACCATGGACGTGCCCAGGGTGCCGGCGTTGAAGTTCACGAAGCCCTCGTGCATCACGGTGGTGCCTTCGGCCAGGTGTGCGCCCAGGCGCACCCGGTCGGCGTCGGCGATCCGCACGCCACTGGGCAGGACGTAGTCGACCATTCGGGGGAACTTGTCCACGCCGAAGACGGTGACCTGGCCACGGGTCGAGCGCAGCCGCAGCCGGACGTCCTCGAAGCCGTCGACCGCGCACGGTCCGGCCGAGGTCCACACCACATTCGGCAGTACCGCGAAGATGCCGGTCAGGTTGATCGTCCGCGGGGCGCACAGGCGCGCGCTGAGCAGATGCAGGCGCAGGTAGGCGTCCGATACCGAGGCGGGGGCGGCGTCCAGGTCGATCTCGACCAGCACCACTTCGCTGCGCACACCCCGATCGGCATCGGTGTCGGGAGCGGCGACCAACGCCTGCGGCGGCTGGGTGGTCTGGGCTGCGCCCAGTGCCGGTGCGGGGAACCAGGTGTCCAGGACCTGTCCGGATTCGTGAATGGTGGCCAGGCCCCAACCGTGCGCGCCTCGTGTCATGGCCGCCAGCCTACCGGGGCTCGCCACCGCGTCCGCCGACGGACTTGTGGGCCGAATTGCGCGCCAGATGCCGACATTGGGGCCGGCGGGGGGCATGAGCGCAATCCAGCGCGCAAATCGTCCCAGTGCTTTCCGGGGCGATCGGCCTCGCTCGCTAGGCTGGCGACCATGAGTCTGGACCTGACCGGCGACCTGGTGGACCTGTTCCGCGCGGTGATCGACGTGGAATCCGTCAGCGGCAATGAGACCGCCTTGGCCGACCTGGTCGAACGGGCATTAGTCGCGCTCCCGCATCTGGACGTCGTCCGCGACGGCGACACGGTCGCGGCCCGCACCCAGTTGGGTCGAGCCGAGCGAGTGGTCATCGCCGGACACCTGGACACCGTTCCGGTGGCGGCGAACCTGCCCTCTCGCCTCGACGGCGACCGGGTGTACGGACGCGGGTCGGCCGACATGAAGGGGGGAGTGGCGGTAGCCCTGGCCTGCGCGGCCACTCTGACCGCCCCCAGCCGCGACATCACCTGGATCTTCTACGACCACGAAGAGGTCGAAGCCGAACTCAACTCGCTGACCCGCATCGCCGGCGAACATCCCGAATGGCTGGCCGGCGACTTCGCCGTCCTGATGGAGCCCACCGGTGCGGTGGTCGAAGGCGGCTGCCAGGGCACCCTGCGTTGCACGGTGACCACTCACGGGCAGGCGGCGCATTCGGCGCGGTCGTGGCTGGGCCACAACGCCATTCACGATGCGGCGCCGGTGCTGACCCGGCTGGCCGACTACACCGCTCGCGAGGTGGAGGTGGACGGCCTGGCCTACCGCGAAGGACTCAACGCGGTGGCGATCAGTGGGGGCATCGCCGGCAATGTCATTCCCGATTCCTGCACGGTGACGGTGAACTTCCGCTTCGCTCCCGACCGGGACGAGGCGGCGGCCAAGGCCCACTGTCGTGAGGTGTTCGACGGCTTCGAGGTGGCCTTCGTCGACTTCGCGCCGGGCGCACGTCCGGGGCTCGATCGTCCGATCGCGGCCGAGTTCGTGGCTGCCGTCGGTGGCCAGCCCCGGGCCAAGTACGGCTGGACCGACGTGGCCCGCTTCTCTGCGCTTGGCGTGCCGGCGGTGAACTTCGGCCCGGGCGACCCGGGCAAGGCTCACGCCGACGACGAGTTCTGCCCGGTCGCCGACCTGTTCACCTGCCGCGACGCCCTGCTGCGCTGGCTGAGCTGAGACCTACCGCCGGTCCGCGGTGACCGCCTGCAATGCGGTGAGCGCTGCACCGATGGCCGGCACCGCGGCCGCGCCGGCGAGGTACGCGGCCCGCACTCGCCGATCATTTCCGGGCAGGTCGAGGACGGTCGTGCCGGTGGGGAGTTCGAGCGGCTCCAGGGCCAAGGACGGCTGCATGGCGATGCCCACCCCAGCTGCGACCAGGCCGAGGACGGCGACCGAGTTGTCGGTGGCGTGGGCGATCCGAGGGCTGAAGCCGCAGGCGCCGGCGGCGGCCAGCAGGTGTCCCCGACACAACGGGCAGCCGCCGATCCATCGCTGATCGGCGAAGTCGGCCAAATCGGCGTGATCGTCGCCGGCATGTTGGTGGTGGGTGGGCAGCACCAGTTGCACCGGGTCGTTGAACAAGGTGACCGACTCCACGCCCGAGACGCCGTCATGGGGATCGGCCGGGTCGCCGGGGAAGGTGAAGGTCAACGCCAGGTCGATGGCGCCGTCGACGAGCATCTCCAGCGCCTCGGGCGGCTCGGCCTCGGTGTAGACCAGTTGAAGCCCGGGGTGCTGGGTGTTGAGCAGGGCCATCATCGCCGGGACCACGGTGGAGGAGGCGCTGGGGAACCCGGCCAATCGGACGGTTCCGGTGGTGCGATCGGCGAGGTGGCCCAGTTCGTCCTCGGCGGCCGACAGCGCGGCCAACACGCTGGTGGAGTGCCGGGCGATGGCCCGTCCGGGTTCGGTGAGCTGAACGCCACGTCCGGTGCGTAGCAGCAGCGGTACGCCGAGGCGGCGCTCGGCGCGACGCAGGTGCTGGCTCAACGCCGGCTGGCTGTAGCCCAGCTCTGCGGCCGCAGCGGTGATCGAGCCGTGTTCGGCGACCGCCCGGACGATCCGAATCGTGTGCAGGTCCAGTCCATTCATAACGTAAGGTTATCGCGAGGCAAAGCAGCCTGTCCTGTTGTGATGTGTCGTCGTCGGGCAAGCTGGGGACATGCATACCGCTTCGACGCCCGCCCTCTGGGGTACTCGCGAACTCGCCGACCACTTCGACGCACCCGCCGGCTACCTCGCTGCGGCCAGTAACGGCATCCTGCCGCGGGAGGCCGTGGCCGCGATGACCGCCGATATTCAGCGCTGCGGCACCGGCGAGGTCTCGCCGTCCGACTACGACCCGGTGATCGCCGAGGCCCGCGCGCTGTACGCGGCGCTGGTCGGCGTGGGCGTCGAACAGGTGGCCATCGGCGCGGTCACCTCAGCGTTGGTGGCCATGGTCGCCGCCGGGCTTCCCGACGGGGCCGAGGTGTTGGTGGCCGAGGAGGAGTTCACCTCGGTGGTGTTCCCCTTCGCTGCGCTCGGACGCCTGCGCATCCGTACCGCCCCCTTGTCGCAGTTGGCCGCGGCCATCACCGCCGACACCGCGCTGGTGGCGTTCTCGCTGGTCCAATCGGCCACCGGAGAGGTGGTGGACGCCGCCGCGATCGCCGAGGCCGCAACGCGCCACGGCGCGCTCACCCTGGCTGATCTGACCCAGGCGGCCGGCGTGCTGCCGGTCGCCGCAGGTGACTTCGACGTCACCGTGTGCCACACCTACAAATGGTTGTGCACGCCGCGCGGCGTCGCCTTCCTCACCGTCGGCCCCGCGGCCGCTGAGCGTCTGGTCCCGGTGAATGCCGGCTGGTATTCCGCCGATGACCCGTGGGCGAACTGTTACTGGCCACAGCAGGCGCCCGCGGTCGGCGCCCGCCGGTTCGACATCGCTCCGGCGTGGCAGGCATTCGTGGGGGCGCGCGAGTCGCTGCGCCTGTTCGCCGCCACCGATATCTCTGCGGTCTGGGCGCAGTCGGCGGCCCTGGGTGACCAGCTGTGTGCCGCGTTGGGCAGGCCGGTGCAGCATCGGGCGATCATCAGTTGGTCCGATCCTGAGCATCGCCAGCTGGCTCAGCTCACTGCCGCCGGCGTGCGGGCGTCCGGACCGTTGGGGCGGCTGCGGATCGCCTTCCATGCCTGGAACACCGAGGCCGATGTGGCCGCGGTCGTCGACGCGTTGGGCTGATCAGTCCTCGACCGGCGCCAGGTACAGCCAGCGTCCGTCCAACGCGACGAACTGGGATCGCTCGCGGATGAACCCGCGCCCGGTGGGGCCGCGGAATCGTGCGACGAACTCGACCTGGTCGTCAGAGGCGTGGAGCACCTGCAAGGAGAGCCACTCCAGCCCGTCCCCGGCCTCGACGGTGGCCGGACGGGTGCGTGGATGCCAGGTGCGCAGCAGGTAGTCGGTGTCGCCGACCGCGAAGGCGCTGTAGCGCGACCGCATGAGTTGCTCTGCGGTGCTGGCTTCGGCCACGCCCAGGTGCAGTCGGCCGCAGCATTCGGCGTACGACAAACCGGTGCCGCAGGGGCAAGGCGCGCCGGGTTCCATATGGCTGACGATAGTGCTCTGTGCGCTGCAATGCCGCCCCAGTGGTCCAACTGCTGGCTAGATTTCTCTCGTGACCAAACGAACGCAAGGCCCGGTCGTCCGGCGCTTCGATCAGGTGCTGCCCACCACCACCGACGAGCGGCTGCTCAGCGGTCGTGACGACGGCTCATGGGTCCACGCCGATCCCTGGCGGGTGCTGCGCATCCAGTCCGAATTCGTCGAAGGCTTCGGCACCCTGGCCGAGCTTGGCCCCGGAGTGGGCGTGTTCGGTTCGGCGCGCACCAAACGCAGCGATCCGATGTACGCCGCTGCGGTCCGGATCGGGGCCGGGCTGGCGCGCGCCGGCTACGCCACCATCACCGGCGGCGGGCCCGGGGTCATGGAAGCCGCCAACAAGGGTGCTTTTGAAGCCGGCGGGACGTCGGTGGGGCTGGGCATCGAACTGCCCTTCGAGCAGTCGTTGAACAAGTACGTTTCGCTCGGCATCAACTTCCGCTACTTCTTCGCCCGGAAGGTGATGTTTCTGAAGTACTCCAGCGGATTCGTGGTGATGCCGGGTGGCTTCGGCACCTTCGACGAGGTCTTCGAGGCGCTGACCCTGGTGCAGACCCACAAGGTGAAGTCGTTCCCGATCGTGCTGTTCGGCACCCAGTATTGGGCGCCGCTGCTGGACTGGCTGACCGCCCATGCCCTGGCCGACGGCTACATCGGCGCCGGCGACTTGAAGCTGATCCAGCTCACCGACGACCCGGACGAAGCGGTCCGGTTGGTGACCACCGCGCCTCATCCGCCGCACCAGACCACGTCCAACGGCACCTGAGGCCGGTAGGATGATCGCCATGGAATGGGCGATCGCGATGCTGGCAGTAGTGATCCTCGGGTTGGCCGCGTTGGCCTCCACCGGCAAGCTCGGCGAACTGCCGACCACGGTCACCGACATGCCGCAACCGCACATCCCGGACGGGGACCTGGTCGGGGACGACTTGCGCGGTCTGCGTTTCGGTGTGGTCGCCCGCGGATACTCCATGCAACAGGTCGATGAGTTGCTGGATCGGCTGGCCGGCCAGCTCGACGCCGGCGCTGCATCCACGAACACCCGCGACTCCTGGGTGTACAGCGATTGATCGAAATACCACCGTGCGCGGGGTGTCGGCGCGAAGTGGAATAATGGAACCTGTTGGACCCCTAACCAGCCAAGAACAGAGGTATGCGATGGCAGCGATGAAACCGCGAACCGGCGAAGGCCCCATCGAGGTCGCCAAGGAAGGGCGCGTGATCGCCATGCGCATTCCCGCCGAGGGTGGCGGACGCTTGGTCATCGAAATGAACGCCGCAGAGGCAGCCGAGTTGAAGGCTGCTTTGGACGGTGTCGTCGTCGGCTGAGCCACGTCGTTTGATCGGCCCCGGGTGATCCGGGGCCGATTTTGTTTTGCCCTCGGCTGCTGGTTGAGCAGCGAGCGGAGCGAGCGTGTCGAAACCCGAAGCGACCCTCAGCGTCCGTGATGGAAGGCGATCGCCCGCTGATAGACCGCCACGGTTTCCTGAGCGATCTTCTCCCAGGAGAACTGATCGATGCAGCGCTGGCGTCCGGCCCGTCCGTACGCGGCGGCCAGACCCGGGTCGCGGGTGAGCCGGTTGACCTGCTCGGCGAAGCGGGCTTCGAAGTCGGCCACGAAGGCCGGGTCGCCGGCTTGGGCCGGATCGTAGGCCACCAGGGTGCCGGTCTGCCCGTCGTCGACCACCTCGGGGATGCCACCCACGGCAGAGGCGACCACCGCGGTCTCGCAGGCCATGGCTTCGAGGTTGACGATGCCCAGCGGCTCGTAGATCGACGGGCAGGCGAAGACGGTGGCGTGGCTGAGCACCTGGCGCACCGAGGCGCGCGGCAACATCTCCTGGA
>CAZLJN010000012.1:0-17637 GCA_964559815.1 uncultured Propionibacteriaceae bacterium | reverse complement strand
ACAGAAGCTCATCAACGGCAAGTCAGTGTTCGGGCTCAGCGACAGCACCCGCACCGTCAGCGTCGGCAGCATTGTCATCGATGATGCGCATTCCGGGATCACACGACTCGAGGAGGTCTGCAGGGCATTGATTCCGCCGGAGGACGCCGCCTACTCCGACCTCCTCGCTCTGTTCGAAAAGGACCTAGGCCAGCAAGGTGCCGCAACGCTGCTCGACATCAAGTCCGGAGACCGTGGCCCCGTCATGCGGATTCCCTTCTGGGCCTGGCAAGACAAGATCAATGAGGTTCTCGCCATTCTTCACCCACTCAGGCGGACCCGGTTGGAATGGACTTGGCCGTTGATCGGGGATCATTTGGCCCTTTGCGAGGCAACTCTTTCGAGCGACGGAGTCGAGATCGCGCCCCCTCTGCCACCGATCCAGAAGTTCCCTAGCTTCATCGACGCACGGCGGCGCGTGTACATGACGGCCACTCTTGCCAACGATTCCGCCCTCATCACCCACTTTCGGGCAAGCCCGGAGAGTGTCTCCAGTGCGATCGTGCCCACCTCAGCGGCCGATCTCGGCGATCGGCTCGTTCTAGTCCCACAGGAGTTACTGCCCGACCTATCAGACGACGCACTCCGGGACGCCATAGCCGGAATCGCTGTCACCGACAACGTCGTTGTGCTTGCGCCAAGTTGGGCTCGCGCCGCGCTGTGGGGTGAGGTAGCAAACGAGACCGTCTCAACCTCCGATGAGATCACTGCCGTCACAGATCGACTCAAAGCGGGTGCAGTCGGCCTGGTCGTGATCGTGAATCGCTACGACGGCATCGACCTTCCCGACGCAGCTTGCCGCGTCCTCGTTCTCGATGGGCTCCCCCAAGCGACGCACGGAGCTGAACGGCGCGAGGCGTCAGCCTTGCGAGACAGCAATGCGATCGTGACCCGACAGGTCCAACGTTTCGAACAAGGGATGGGACGAGCGGTGCGGTCCAGGGAAGACCGGTGCGCGGTTCTCGTGATGGATCGGCACCTCGTGGAGCTAATCTCCCGCGCAGATGTGCCGGCAAGGCTGTCGCCAGGCACGCGGGCCCAGCTAGAACTATCCCGGAGGGTGGCGCATAGCCTCGAAGGGCGCCACGACCTCACCATGGACGGCCTCGTCGACCTGGTCCGAAAAGTGATCGACGGTGCCGAAGATTTCAAGAGCGCTGCCCGCCAAGCTCTGGTTGACACCAAGTACGAGACGGCAGACCTCGACCCAACCGCCGCGCTGCTTCGCGAGGCCTACGATGCCGCTGTCTGCGGAAACATGACTTCGGCCGCGCGACAGGCCGACATGGCTTCAAACGAAGCACGCAACACCTTGCGCGACGATCGTCTAGCCGGGTGGCTGATGGAGACGGCAGCCGCCTACTGGCATTCCATTGACCCCGCAAATGCGCAGCAGATTCTCGTCTCCGCCTCCGCCCTGAACTCCTCAACGCTCCACCCGATCGCCGGCATCACGTTCCGACCAGCGCGCCCAACCCAACGCCAAGCCCGAGCTGCGGTCAAGTACCTCTCATCTCGCTACTCGTCCGGCGAGGCCCTGCGAATCGGTGTCGAGTCACTTCTTGCGGACCTGGATTGGAACCCCGACCGTACCGACGAGGCCGAGCATGCGCTCTCAGATCTCGCCGGATGCCTGGGATTCTCCGGACAACGGCCCGAGAAGGACACCGGGCAAGGCGGCGACGTCCTGTGGAACCTGGGTGATAATAACTTCCTGGCGATTGAGGCCAAGACGGGCGCGGTTACCGATTTCATCGCGAAGAAGGACATCGACCAACTCGGCGGCTTCACCCGCTGGGTGCACGAGACAATCCACCCGAGCGGGGTAGTCGTGCCCGTCTTAGTGCACCCGAGCCGCCAGCTGCACCGAACCGGCACTGCCCCCGACGGCACTCGCGTAATAGATCGAGATCACCTCAACAAGCTCGCCGCTGCCTTCCGCAACTACGCAAACGCGCTCGCCATCGACGACCGCTATCGCTCAGACTCAGCCGTGCAAGAACAGTTGACGCAGTTCGGTCTCAATGGACTGCAGTTCCACGCCACTTACGGAGCGGCTGTCCAGAAGGTCACGTAATGCGGGCAGTTGCGACGACTGTAGGGCACACTCAGCAAGTGACACACTGTGCGTTGACTACCGCGTCAGCACCTTTCGGAGCGACTCGGACCCGCTGGAGGCTGCGATGAGCGACCGGTCCCGAATCGAATGGACGGAGGCCACCTGGAACCCCGTCACTGGGTGCGATCGGATCTCAGCAGGATGTGACAACTGCTACGCGCTCACCCTGGCGCGACGACTCAAGGCAATGGGCGCACCGAAGTACCAGAATGACGGAAACCCCCTTACCTCAGGCCCTGGCTTCGACGTCACCATCCACCCCGATGTTCTCGGCCAACCACAGCAGTGGCGCTCTCCACGCATGGTCTTCGTCAACTCCATGAGCGACCTCTTCCACGCACGTGTGCCGCTGGCCTTCCTGCAGGACGTGTTCGCAACCATGGCAGCAACGCCCCAGCACACCTACCAAGTGCTGACCAAGCGACCACTCAGGGCTATGAGACTCGCCGACCAGGTTCCGTGGGCCCCCAACATTTGGCTCGGGGTCTCAGTGGAAAACATGGATGCCGCCCACCGCGTCGAACATCTTCGACAAGTACCGGCGGCAGTCCGATTCCTCTCCTGCGAACCACTACTCGGACCGCTGGATGGCCTCAACCTCACGGGCATCGACTGGGTGATTGCCGGCGGTGAGTCTGGCCTCAACTACCGACCAATGGACATCCGCTGGGCGCGCGGCATCCGCGACGCCTCCTTGGAGGCTGGCGTTGCCTTCTTCTTCAAGCAATGGGGAGGGCGATCCCCCAAAGCTCTCGGCCGTGAACTGGACGGGCAAACCTGGAGTCAGATGCCCCAGGCCGCCGAACGGTGACACTTGCCGCTCATACAGCGCCGAATCCTGCGTCAATCGTAAATCGACGCAACGTCGGCAGACAGAACCCACTGCGAGCTGACCCCACTGAGATACTCAACCAACTCGTCAAACACACTCTCCAGCAACTCCGGGAACAGTTCGGAGACGGCCCCTACGGTGTCCCACTCCTCCACGATCCATACGTACTCGCCGCCATCGACCGGCAGACTGTTAACCGGGTCTTCGAAGGTCTGGAAGAACTGCTGTACAAGGTCCTCCACATACTCAGCCAGCGCCTGCGGAGCCGCCGAGACAATGAGATCGTGCTTCGGGTGCGCATATAGCTCCAAGGCCGCAAGCTCTTCGACTCCCTCCGGCGTGACAACGAAGGCAAGGTCCTCCAGGGTGAAGTGAAGGTCGCCTTGCACGCGCCACTCCCGCTCCCAATCCCACTCATACTTTCCCGGCATCACCAGGTCGATGAATGGAGTCATGTTCCAGATGGGATGCCCAAGGTCCTCCCCGTCCATCACCTTGTGAAGATACGACCCCAGACTTCGAGCCTGCTGTGACCCTTGGTCGAGGTACCAGACTCGAGCACCCTGCCTACTCCGGATGAACTCCTTGGTGAAAGCGATCCCGTAGGAACCGCGACGGCGCACCAGCCGCTCGATGTTGTCTAGAGGTACTTCGCTGAAGCAGACAGAGAGGTGGCGCTTCTTCAGCCCTTCCACCCTCCGAGCCCACGCAAATCCGTAGGGCCCGGATGCACGCAGAAGGCCCGTCGCAAGGATCTCGGCGAAGACTCGCGGACTCTTGGTGAAGTGGACGACGTATTGCGACATGTCACTCCAGGTTGGATCGCGATGATCGCCCAACAGGTGCTGTGGCACGACAGGGTTAGTCACTGTTCCCCCTTCGAAAGAGGCGGCCTTCGGGCAGATGTAGGACCGTCACGTTCAGTCTCTCTCAGCCAGTTGCACCCGCCAAGCCTCAGCCTCGCGGCCATGCCGGAGTCTGGACATCGGCCCGCCAGCGGACCCACTTTGCCCTCAGGTTTCTTCGGAAGCGACCTAGCCCACCAGGCTCAGTCGACACCCGCTGGATCGATGCGAAGATGTAGCGCATCCCACGAACGGAGACGACAGTGCGAGTTGGTCCGACCGCCGATGTCAGTGGCTGGCTCCTGTCAGTGGCCGAGGTTCTTCCACTTCCTCACTTGGCCGGCCCTCCGTACACGCTCGCCGAGGCAGTTGCGGAACTCGGCGCACACGCTCAGACAACCGACGCTTCTGGCTGGGACCGCAAGTTTTCCCCAGGCAGGCGTTCGTCGTTGCAGGAGGAGATCAAAGCTCAGTCTGCAGTCCTCGGGAGCCGCCTCGGCACGCGACTGGCTCCCCTGCTGGACGACCTTCGCGACGACTCCGACCCTGCAGACACCGTTGCAGCAGCCGCACAGTTCTCCAGGGCGTGGCACTCAGCCGCAGCGATCACTGATGCCTTCGGCGATCTCTGCGACAAGGCCAAGACCGTCGGGGCGACAAGCCATGCGTTGCGGAGGCTTTCGGCAATCATCGCGTCGCAAGTGGGCCCGGCCGCCCACGACAGCTTCTCGTTGCTCAGCGACGCAGCGAACGTTCTCGTTGACACCGAGGAACACTTGGCCCGGCTTCGCCACACTCCCTTCCCGGAACAGCTCACTGAAGCACGCCGCCTTGAGTTGGCAACAAGCACCCTCCTGGCAGCACCTGTAGGTCGGATAGTCGTTTGGACTGCGTATTACCGCGCCAGGCTCCGGGACGTGCGCGAGGCAGCAGGGCCGATGACGTTCCTTCAGGCAGATTGGGCCCTTCCAAACGCGTTTGACCTCCGGCTGGAGGACTTCCCCGAATGCGCGGAGCTCCGCGAGATCCGCGAGGAGGCGCGCTGGCTCGATGATGCCCACACAGAGTCGTTGAAGCCCGAGAATCGACTGGTTCTCGTGCGCATCGAACTCGGAGAAAGGCAGTTTGCTGGCGCGGTGGAAGAGGCGCGGCGCAGAGTCGACGCCGTCCTCAGCATCACGGTGGACGCCGGCGGCGCCTCGTGGCGAAATGCGGGCGTAGCGGCGGTTCTCCTTGACGGAAAGGTGAGGCGTTCCTCCTTTGGCCTAGACCTCCGGCCAGCGCCGACTCTCGAGGATGACAGCTACGGGATGGGCGCCACCGCCGAGATCCTCAGCAGCGTCGCCGAACAGCTCAACGATGCCCTAAGTAGAGGCCCCATGCCCGAGCCGCTTGTCGAGGCGCTGACAACCCTTCGTGAGGCGCGGATGACTGACCATCGGGACGTTCATTTCGGCGGCGTTCGCCCCGTGGCGCCTCGCATAGCAACGGCACTCGAGGACCACGCCCTTGAACTGCTCGCGTCATTGTTGAAGGTGGAGGCGGAGGACATGGCGAAGGCTCTCCAGAAGCGAGAGTCGCTCAACCATGCGAGCAGTCGCGTTTGCACTCAGCTAATTGCGCCGCTCGCCGAGACTTGGTCTCGCGAACCCCACACGGGTCGGGATGCACTCGCGCGAGCGATCATCACGCACAGCCCTGCTGGAACGTTCGTGTCCATCCACAAAGCCGTTGAGCTCCAGAACGAAATCCGCGCGCTTCCCATGTCCGATCTGGAGCGTGCCGACTTCGAGGATGCCATTGCGGTCTGCACAGACCCAGTTCGAGAACGTCAGCTACTTGACGGCGCATGCCTCCATACCGACCTGCTCAAGAAGCGGCTGCGCCGGGTTCGGAACGCGGTCAACCATGGACTGCCCCTCGACGATGTCACGCTAGGCAGCATCCGTGAATATGCCGACCACACATCCCGGACCGCACTGAGCCTCGCCCTGACCTGGTTCAAGAATGGCGACCCGGGCGCGGTGCTGCTCCAGCGGGAAGAAGATGCTTGGGCCGACCGGATGGATCGGATCGCCCGCGGCGAGAGTTGGGCGACAGCCAGCGCACAATCTGCGGCAGAGATTGAAGAGTAGGCCTCGCCGCACGACACGCGTGCAGCGCAAGTGCCACGTGTCCTCAGCGGTTCAGCTCACCGACCCGACGTGTGAGCGCCTGGCCCAAGCGATAGAATTTCTGAAGGTCGCCGCTGAGCCCGTTAGGTTCAGGCCCATTCTCGGGAACGGGCCAAAGACCCACCCCGCGGGTGTTCATGTCGAACCAGTCTTCGAACCACTCAGATCCATCACCTTCGCCCCGGTAAGAGATCCGGACCGATCCGCGCTCAGGCATCCCCATTTCCTCATCACCGTCGACCGTTTCGCCCGGACCCGGCTTCTCCACACCCCACAGAGCTCGGATCGAGCAGCCCGGCGGAAGCGTGCGCGGCGTTTCGCACAGCTCACGCAGTGATTTGATCGCAACGTCGTCCCGGTCAGGCCAAGCATTTGGCTTGATGGTGAGCTCGCGTGCTGCCGACCTTCCGGCATTAGTGATGCGGATGTCCCACGTAGGTACACCGGCGAGGCCAGGCAGCACTTCCGCGAACACGTACGGGCGGGTCTGCTCGGCGCTATCGCGCCGAAGCTGCTCGTTCGCTGCCTCTGCGGCTAGAGCGGACCTTTGGGCAGCAAGACTCGCCTTTCGGGACTCATCCAGGGTCGCGTGTGCGGTGCGCCAGGCGACTATCGCCAGAATTAGAAGCCCCAACGTGAAGAGGGCAGTGACGGCAGTGGCAATGGCCGAAAGAACCTCGGCCCAGGTTGGCTATCCACATCCTGAATGATGACGGACAGGGTCACCGGCGGGAGAGTTGGCGCGCTGAGCACGTCCCCGGCTAGCCCAAGATCGACGCTGGCGGCGCCTAACATGATTTGAGCTGTTCCGAATCCAGTGCTCCACCTGGAGCACTGCCTGCTCGAACGTCGGAGGAAGAGTCGTCTCAGCGTGATTCGGGGCTCGCTTCGCCCACGCCCTCGGGCGCTTGGGGCTTACCCATCCTCATGAGTCTCAAGCGGAATTCATCCGCGGTGTCGTAACGGGGGGAGATTGGTGTATCTGGCTCAAGCGTGGCCCTGAGGACTTGTGGGTCGTAGTCAGGGCTGCCGGAATTTTTGAACTCCTGGGGCAGGCTCCCCTTCATGAGCCACCGGCTGCGCCACGGCCTGTGTCGGGCGGCAGCGAGCTCGTGTACGCAAGTCTCATTGCCACGCATTGGGCGATGCGTTGGGACGTTGCAGCGAAATACCTTGTCCCAATCGCCGGACTTCCGGCCGGGGTCACGACCCTCGCGTTCACGAAGAATCCAGCGGCCGTCCCGGTCCTGAAATTCGATCGATACGAGTTCTTTGGCAGCCCAGACAACCACACTCACAGCTTCGGTGGCCGCCCAAGCGGCGGGGCCGGCCAGAAGCACCCACAGCGCCGGATCTTTCGAGGGATCCGTGCCGGGGCTACCGGATGGGTATCCCCAGATGACGCGGTACACGAGTGCTGCAACCGTGCTGACCCAAAGCCAGCCTCCTAGGCGGCGCACCCGCGGGCCGACAGGGTTGTGACGAGGGATCATGACGAGGCCGGCCACGACGACTGCGGCAACAAACCACACCATAGGTTCAGGGCCTCGGAGCCAGGCCCACACTTGGGCACCAATGGCTCGGACCTGGTCTGGGGTCAGGGCATATGCGGCAACGAGGGGGGCGCCAACGAAACCAACGGCCAAGGTGGTGACCACCGCGATGACTATCGTGCGCAGGTCCTTACTCATGCCTTGATTCTGCCTGACCCAAGGAGAGCGCGAGAAGTGCCCCCTGACTTTTGATCGCCTTGGACGAATTCGCCCTCCTCGCCGGAAGAATCGGCGATTCTCTGGCTTCGACTCTCGCGCTCGTGAGAGAGTCGCAAACGTGACTACACGTGACTTGGACGCTGGGCACGAGGGGGCAATACCTCAGATGGTCAGCGAAATCGAGGACGGCCTAACCTCCGGCTTGGTTAGCCTGGATGCGAACGTGCTCTTGAGCTTTTATCGTTTCGGTCCGGCGGCACGCATGGCGCTCGCCGAGGTACTTGCCGCGCTAGGCGACAGGGTGTTTGTGAGCCACCAGGCGGCGCGTGAGTTCTGGCGAAACCGTCTAGGCGCGATCGACGCCCGAAACGCAGCCGCCGAGCAACTGACGGCCGCGATCGACAAGGCGCAGAACCAGGTCCAAGACGCCGTGAAGGTCTGGTCGAAACACACGGCCGCCGACCGCAGCACCGAACAGCAGATACTCAAGGAGGTCCGGGAGTCACTCGACCGGTGCGTGGCGATGGCGGAGGATGAGAATAGCGACGCCTCCACATATGCCTACGACGTCACGAAGGATTCGGTAGTCCAGACGCTACTGCCCCTTCTTGAGGGCCGAGTCGGAGAACCATTACAACCGAGCGACCATGCCGACGCCATCAAAGAGGCTTCGCGTCGTGCAGCAGAACAAGTCCCGCCGGGCTTTCGCGACGCTGCCAAGGAGACTGATGGCGCGGTGGATGGCGCAAGCGGCGACTACTTGGTCTGGCTCCAGTCAATGCTGGAGGCCAAGTACCGCGGGCTTAACCTGGTACTGGTGACGGGCGACGAGAAGGATGACTGGTGGTGGAAGCACCGAGGGCAGATCCTTGGCCCGAGGCCGGAACTGATCGAGGAGTTTCACAAACTGAGTGGCATGCCGCTCACGATGCTTCGGCCATCCCAGCTCATTGATCACGCCGGCGTGCTGAAGGTCAGTGTTACTGAAGACGCACGGTCAGAGGTTGAGCGAGGGACGACCGATGCGGAATGGAGTGAAGACGCAGTTGCTGAACTTCTTGATCGATTGGAGCTAGAAGGCCGCGAACAAGCCGATGTAATACGTGCGGCGGCGCACGGCGGCGGGTCGATCGAGCGAGACGCGCTGTACGCCATCTGCGATTTTGCGCCCGACCGAATGCTGCGCGGCTTCACCCGGCCGACTGCGCGAATCACTCGCGACCTCGTCGCCGAGGGGATCTTGAACGAGAGTGTCACGCCAATGCTCACCCCCATCTATGAAAGTGGTGTGCAAGCCGTACGATTCGAGATTCCCGACGAAGTCACGTCGATCCTGCGGAGAGAGGCGCGCCCACAGCCCCCAGCCGACGTCTCGGGATGCGGTCTTTGACTGGGGTCACCGAACCCCTAGACCATCCAAGCTCGCCACAAGACAACTGGCCGTACGCCGGTGCACGATAGTCGAGTGCAAAGTCGACGGTTGCGCTGCCTGTTCTGCTACGAGGACAGCGGCGACAACATCGTGGCCAGCAGCGAGCACCTGCTTAGCCGCCCAGTAGCAAATGCGTTCGGGATTCAAAGGCGATCGCCGGTAGCGCGGTTCGGCGCAGACGTCGACGGCTTGACCTGGGCTCAACTCGACGGCATCAAAAGGCGCTGTGTTTGCACTACGTGCAACAACGGGTGGATGAACCGTCTTGAGGACCAGATGTCTGACGTCGCCCGATGGCTTGTCGGGCCCAGCAACCAGCCGCTTGGTGCGGCGCGTGACCTAACCCTTCGGAAGTGGGCCCTGAAGACCCACATGTTGCTGTGCTTCATCGACGGCAACGCCGCACACTTTGGTGACGACTCCTTCAAGGGACCTTGCGTGGTGCCACCTGTCACGCCTGCGAAAGCCGTCTATCGGGGAGACCTTGCGACCATTCGAAGTAGCACCGTCGGCGTGAGCAGGTCCACTGCGAGCACGAGCTTCGCTTGGTCCTTCGGGGACCCGACGACCACTGCGCCTGGCGGCATCAAGGGGCACTCAAAGTTCGCTCCTGTGTCCATAGTCACCCTCGGAGCCCTGCAACTCTGGGTCACGACCCCCCTGCTGCCTGCAAGGGTCGTGCTGCCTACGAAGATCCGCCTCAGTCATCGAAACCTCCGACCTCGCGACCTCGCATCTACAGGACACTCGTTGGACCTTGGAGTCGTGCGCGTCGACTTTGACTAGCACATGCGATGGCCCTGATTGCCCTCACCGTCGGTCACGCGACCAACCGATCCAGCGATTGTCATAACCTGTGTCCGTCTCGTTATCACCGCTCTCTGCCCGTCTCAGAATGCTGTCCGCGAGCGCATCTTCGTCTCACTTTCGCTCAGGCCGGACAGGTGTCCGTCCCTCACGACTTCGGTACGGAGCGCGGGATCTTGATACGGCCTGATACAAACGGGCCCTCGATGCACCAACTCTGGTACGCGCCTACCTCGGCATCATCTCCAGCCGACCAGCGGGGAGGTGGCCAGCCCACAAGACAGGTGGTTCGCGTGTCTGCGCCGCAGCCCTAGGCCGTGCACACTGTTCTCAGCCGATTGGAGGCGGTCACAATGAAGCGACTCAAGTTGCCGATGTTCTGGGCCACGACGGTTGTGGTGGCCTTCGGTCTCGCCGTGGCCGCGTTGAGTGCATGGCTCCTAGGACTGATCGTGTTTGGAGCCTTGCCAGGCACCTTGACGCCAGGCCCAGCGGCGTCAGGGACGAAGATGACCTGGCTCGACCCTGTCAAGGTCGCCCTGACCGTGGCGGCCGGCATCGGTGGCGCGGTAGCTCTGGTGGTGGCCTATCGCAAGCAGAGAATGGCCGAACGGCAGGAGCTCGAGGCGGCCTACGTTGCCGCAGCCGCGCAACTAGGCGATGCCAGCCCTACCGTCCGCCTCGCCGGGGTGTACGCCATGGCCAACCTGGCCGATTCCTGGCCCGATCGCCAGCAGCAATGCGTCGATGTGCTTTGCGCATACCTGCGGGTCCCGTGGAACCCCGACTTGGACGCTGACCACCCGTTGGCCACGAAGACGGTCGAAGTAGAGACCAACAGCAACAAGACGGCGTACGCCTACCCCGACACCCGGGGCGAGATCGAAGTACACAAGACCATCTTGCGGGTCATTGCAGATCACCTCAAGAAGGATGCGAAAACGCCGAGGTGGGCAGATCTCAGGCTGGACTTCACCGGCGTCACACTTCCCGAGCTGGATTGGCGTGACATAATCGCGCCCATACAGACCGTGTTCGATGGGGCGACCTTCAGCGGTCCCGCCAGGTTCGACAGGGCAACCTTCAGCGGTCCCGCCCGGTTCGACACGACGACCTTCAACGATGACGCCGGATTCGACAGGACGACCTTCAACAGCATCGCCTGGTTCGACACGACGACCTTCAACGATGGCGCCGGGTTCGACACGACGACCTTCAACGATGACGCCTGGTTCAGTAAGGCGACCTTCAACGCCACCGCCTGGTTCGGTGGGACGAAATTCGCAGGTATCGCGGGGTTCGGCGGAACGACATTCGCCAGTATCGCTGGGTTCGGCGGAACGACATTCAGCAGTGACGCTCGGTTCGGAAGGACGACATTCAGGGATGTCGCCGGGTTCGACGGGACGACATTCGCTGGTATCGCCGGGTTCGACGACACGACATTCGCCAGTATCGCCGGGTTCGACGGGGCGACATTCAGCGGTGACGCTCGGTTCGGAGGGACGACATTCAGCGATGTCGCCGGATTCAACAAGGCGAACTTCAACGGTGACACCGGGTTCGGCGGGGCAACATTCAATCGTGACGCCGGATTCTATGAAGCGACATTCAGCGGTGACACCGGGTTCGACGGTACGACATTCAATGGTGACGCCCGGTTCGACCGGACGACATTCAATGGTGACACCTGGCTCAGTCAGGCGACATTCAATGGTGTCACCAGGTTCAGTCTGGCGACCTTCAAGGCCCGCACCACTCTTGGCTGGGTGACATTCAATAATGACGCCGCGTTCGACGGGGCGGAGTTTGGTGCTGTCACCACCTTCCTTATGGCGCAGTCCAACAGGGACGCCAGGTTCGATGTAGCCATATTCAGCGCCGCCGCCGGATTCGACGGAGCGACATTCAGCCGTGGGGCAAATTTCAACCTGACGACGTTTAACAGTGACGTCGGGTTCGACCGAGCGAATTTCAGCGGTGCCACCAGGTTCGATGGAGCCATATTCAGCGCCGTCGCCCGGTTCGATAAGGCAGCATTCAGCGGCGATCCCGGGTTCGATAAGGCGACATTCGGGGGCGAAGCCAACTGGGAAGGCGCCACATACAAAGGCAGCACGAGGCTGCCGTGGCTTCAATCCGAGTGAGGCCCTGGCTGAATCCGCTGCTAGTGATGGGCCTAGTCGACGTCGACGCGAGCCCAGACCCCTGGGTCATTGCCGCGGCGCAACCGCCGAGTGGGGGCCGACGGAGTGGGCATTGGCGAGGGCTAGCGCCCGAGTCACCTCGTACGCGACCACCGCTGTCACAACGCAGTCCGTCTCGTTATCGCCCGGGCCAGGGCGTCCCCGGTTGCTGCAGACACCCGCGGACCGTCTCGTGTTCGCTCAGGCCGGACAGATAGGTCCGGGCTTTGGCCACGGCGAGCGTGCTCCGTCTTGTCAGCGCTGCACGAGATCATGAACCTATGCAGCCAGTGAACTGGGAACGCTTGGACGGCCACCAAGTACAGGAGTTTGTCGCCGCACTGATCCTTTTGCGGTGGCCCACGGGCAACTTCATAACGCCGTCTCGCGGTGATCGGGGTGTCGACATCCGAGTCCCGTGCGTTGAAGGCTTTGACATCTACCAGGTGAAACGGTACACACGCCCGCTCAGCACATCCCAGTGGAAAGAGGTTCGGGACTCCTGGAACACCTTCGTCAATGAGACCGCCTCGGCCTTGCCAATCAGGAAATGGATACTCGTCACTCCGTGGGATCCGACGAACGACGCCCTCGAGAAGCTCGCGACCATCATCGGAGATGCGCCTATCGATACCGAATGGCTTGGCCGTACCCAACTCGACATCTGGGCGGCGGAGAACCCCCGCCTCGTCGACTACTACTTTGGAGGAGGCGCGGCCCGGATCCAGGACCTCATGGCACAGGCCTTGCTAGCGGCATCATCAGCACCTCAGGATGCCGACTTGCTCTCGGCGGCCCAGCAACGAGCTGTGGCACTTCAAAGTGCGCTCGACGAAGTGGACCCGTTCTACCGGTACCAGGTTGAAGTGTGCGCGGGTCGCATCGATTCCGCCGACTGGCTGGACCGCATCAGGGGCCGCTCAGAACTCGCGATGGCGCGCGCACAGCAGATTTCACCAACACACTTCGTGGTGACATACATCGAACCGCGATCAGCCGAGTCCGCTGTGATGCGCCCGATCCGGCATGAGATCACCCTCCTCCCGGAAGCTCAAAGCGAACAGGTAACGGAAGTCGAGAACTTCTTCAAGTACGGCGCACCGTTTGAGGACATCTTGGGCTCGGTCACTTCAGCGGTGGGCCCACCCGGTACTACCGATCTTGGTGAAGGTCTCTTCTCATTCTTCCCGGCAACTCCTAGCGCCAACGACCTGCCGCCCCTAGAGGTTCGATCTGTGCGGCGTTCTGACCGAAGCGTGCTTCGGGTTCTGGATGCATCCAACATCCGATGGTCGCGAGGGCTCCTGCAGGACGGCGTGTACATCTCGTTCACCGATCCGTGCGGGTGCCTCAAGGTGCGCCTCCTCCTTGGGCAGAAGGATCTACCCAGCAGCCTGACGATTCAGTGGGGCGACTTCGAAGCGAAGGAGCCGACACCCGCAGTGCGAGCCCTCGAACTCCTATCTTCGCTCGGCGACGGAGGCAGCCTCGAGCTTGGCGTGCGCGGCGGCGGTCCGATCACCCCGCTCTTCGACGTATCAGCAGACGACGTTGCGGAAGTCCGCGACTTCCTCCTACCACTTTTCGAAGCGTTGGAGACCATCCAAAGTCACACGTACACACGCATCGTGATTCCTGACCCGGCCAGGTTCACACACCAACAGCAACAGGATGCGATGCGTACCGCCCGTCTACTTCGGGGCGAGGTCGAAGCCGGCACATGGTCCTTCCTGGACACCAAGTTCACTGGCGCCCAGCAGCTACCTGACTTCTCGTCTGGCGAGTTCGCCATGATTACGGAGCACCCGCTCACGGTTCAACTCGGAGATCAGCTAGTGGTGACCGATTCCCTTCGCAGGGTCATCTACCCGTCAGTGCGGACTTCCACGAACGCTGACACTTCGATACTGCAGCCCGGAGACACCCTCCGGCTTGTGCCCGGATCGAGTCGCGAGGCCACTCAGGTGGCAGTGCGAGCACCCACCGGTCCTAGCTCGGGATGATGCTGGCTCAAGGGACTCTAAGCTCCCGCAATAAGATTGCCTGTCAGAACCCGTCCCCTCTAGTTCGTCCACCGCTGTGTGGAGGGGTGATGCGAGGAAGACTTCATGCGATCAACTCCCACCCTCATCGCGCCAGCATTGTTGGCCGCTCTGCTTTCCTTGACCGCGTGTTCCGCGACTCAATCAACTCCTAGCGCACTACCCGCTTCGTCAGCTGTCAGCGCGGGCAGCCCAACACCCGCAGCTCCGTCGGCCACACCGCCCGCCGAGCCGCAGACTGGGGAAGCCGCTGCGGCCGCCTTCAAGAAGTGGACCACTCAGTACAACGACAACGAGTGGGAGCTTCACTATGAAACCCTTGTTGCTGCGCAGCGCGCGGTCATCAGCGAGAAGGCCTACGTCTCCTGCCGGGACAAGGGAACCGCGCCGCAGTTCAAGTGGCTTCGTTTGGTGAGCACCAAAGCCGGCGTCAAGACCAAGATCCCCGGGACATCGGTCAGCCTCCCCGCAACTGTCGTCACCGCTCGATTCCGAGTCAGCGGCTTCACGCTTCCAGCGACGGCCCACATGTTCTATGAGGAGGGCTCTTGGCATTGGTCAATGACCAAGGAGAACCTCGCGGGATGCAAGAAGAAGTAGCTCAGGACAGCACGTCCAGTGCGCGACGCACTTCGTGGGCGCGCTCGGCGACACCCAGGAAGGCGACGTACATGACCAGGTCGGCGACCTCGTCGTCCTCGAACAGCTCCTCGTAGGCCGATTCGGCGTCGTCCTCGCTGAGCTCAGCCATGCGGGTCACCGCTGCGTCCAGATCGAAGGAGCTTTCGGCGATCCGCTCGCGCAACCAGGCGACGGCGCCTTCACGCTCGGCCAGCTCGATCGCGGCCGCGACTTCATCCAGGAACTCCCGCACGGCCGGACGGGCTGCCGCGCTCACTCTGCCGTCCAGCACCAGGGAACAGACGTAACCGGCGATCGCCCCGGTCGCGGGCCACGGGGTGCCCTGATGAATGATCGCCGAGTCGAGGTAGGTGCCAGCGCGGGCGATCGCGGCCTCGTCCTGCCCGGACAAAGCGGCGAGGTGCGGGCCGACGTCCACCGCCAAGCCGTAGGCGTGCAGCAGCCGTCCGGTATCAGGTATCTCCACGCGAATGACGCTACCCGAGCGACGGGCGATGGGATCAGGCCGAGTGCGGCCCCGGCTTCCCACTACCGAATGGTCAGTCACTCCCAGCCCGACGCCGAAGTGTCAGGGGTGCGACCTAGATTGCTGAGCACCTCTTGATGGCCCACCCCAGGGGAGTACAGTTATGACTGAACTCAACCACCTTCAGCAGTGTCTGAGTGGTCTGTCTACCTGTGACGCCTGCGGACGGGTCACGATTGAGGAGGGTCCATGCAAGCGACTCGAAGCGGCCTGGAACGGTGCCGTCGAACACCCCGTGATCGCGTGGTTCCAGCGCCTCATTGACGGTCCGTGGGACGACGAACCCCGCTGGCTGCAACGCCTCGGACGGGACGCGCGCCTGGAGATCCTCGCCGACCTAGCGATCCGTTTCGAGAACTACTGCCAGACCGGAACCCTCCCCATTCCCCGAGAACTCAACACCCTCGACGCAGCAGCGGGCCTGCGCGAGATCAAGGTGCCGCGAGCCCGCGTTCCTATCTTCGAAAGCAACGCCGAGTACGGCACCACACGGTGCACCCACGGCTTCTACAAGAACCAGCAGCAGACTCCCCGAAATCAGATCAGCACAGGCCTCGCGATCATGCGGGCCGACCAAGACAGGTGAAAGAGAATGAGCCTCTACGACGCCATCGCCTCGACCGATGGTGGACAGCGCCATCTCGCTAAGGCGCGCCTTCGCTATCGCGTCCTCTCGCTTCTGCATGAGGCGCTCTCCCGTTCGGGCCTGAGCCAGACCGAGCTCGCCGATACCGCCGAGGTGACCAAGAGCGCCGTCAGCCAGGCATTCGCCGGCAACGGCAACCTGCGGGTCGACACCATTGCCGCCTACCTGGACGCGCTGGGCTTCGAACTCGGGCTACGCCTCGAGCGCGCCGGCACCGCACGGAGCGAAGCGATGAACTGGGTGACCGGCCCGGTCGTCCAGGCTGCGGTAACCGCTTGCCCAGCACATCAGGCGGCGCTCACGTCCGGCGACTTCGACGCCCCGGCGTCCTTCACGGTGCGCTCCTTCCCCGTCACCGCCGAACGAGTGGCGGTAGCGCGGTGACTCACAGCGCCCTCCTTCAAGACTTCGCAGCCAAGGCGGCCCTCGCTGACCTCAGGGTCATCTCGTTGGACGCATCTGTCGATGCCGCCGGCGAGGCGGCCAACATCGAGGCTCGCTTCGACGCATTCTCGCGGGTGCGAGACGAGGCCGGTGATCTTTGTGTCGATTACCGGGTGCGCAACGAGACCGAAGTGAAGGACGCCGCAGGGCAGGTGCTGATCTCGATCAGGTCGACGTGGGCGCTCAGCTTCACCTTCTCAGAGCCACCAGAGTCGGTCGATGATTCAGTTCGGCGGGAGTTCCAGTCGGCCGTGGTCATGATGACCGTCGTCCCCTACGTCCGTGAGTTGGTGAGCTCAACGGCGGCCCGGTTCGGCTTCCCGGGAGTTGTGGTTCCCCTCATCAAGGCGGGTGAGCTTCATGAAGTTCCGAGCGGTGCGGCACACACGGAGCACTGAGGTGCGGGGAGATGGGCGGACCCGCTCCGCTACGGCCCGGACGCAGGCAGCTGCAGGACGGGATTGAGTCACGATGCTGGAGTTCGATCTCACGGCCGGAGACTTCGCGGCGTACAACATCTACGGGGTCACCGCAGCTCCGGCAGCCAAGAGTCGGAGTGCGCGCTCACGGCTCTGGGGAAGTGTCGTCATTCTCGCAACGCTGACCATCGTCATTGCCTTGGAGGGCAGCTGGGTAGAAGGTCTCACGTTCGGGCTCGTCGCTGCGGCAGCGTTCTGGCTCCTGTGGCCTCGCTTCTGGGTTTGGTTAGCCACGAGCCAAGTCCACCGCCTCACGAGAGCTGGCGGGCTCGGCACGCCTGGGCCTTGTCGGCTATGGATCGACGGCGAAGGGCTCCATGACGCCACACCAACCGGAGCATCAAGCGTCACCTGGAACGGCATTGACCGCATCGAGGAGAACGACACCCACGTCTTCATCTTCACCGGGGCCATCCACGCCTATGTGATCCCCAAGCGAATCGGCGAGCCCGCAGTGCGTGACTTCGTAAACTCCGTGCGCGCCGGAATGCCTCGCTAGACCGATCCCCTCGCCGCGGCGGGCCATGAGATCGCACCAGCGGCCGCAGCCACCTGCCCGGTTGCCGCCGAGGTTTCGAGACGCGACTACGTCGCTCCTCAACCAACGAGGCTCGCACTCGCGCAGGCCGCCTTTCCGCTCGATTTCCCGGCGTCGGACGGACGTCCTGGCTAATGTCCTGAGCATGACCGAGGCTGTCGACACCCCCTCCCC
>CAZLJN010000011.1:0-17925 GCA_964559815.1 uncultured Propionibacteriaceae bacterium | reverse complement strand
GGCAGGATCCGTCGGTGGCGACCACCACGCGCTCGCTGCTCATCGGGCCACCGGTGCCTCAGCCACCGTCACGGTGACCTGTTGGGGGGTGCCTGCGCGGACCAGGTCGATCTGCACCGGCTCGCCGACGGCCACGGTCAGCAGCAGCTGCGACCAGGACGTCGGGTTGGCCGCACGGCCGTTGATCGCGGTGATCAGGTCTCCGGCGAGAATGCCGGCCTGCACGGCCGGCTGATCGGAGTCGACCGCGGCGACGTACTCCCCGCCGGTGGTGCGGTAGCGGGCGGCGAGGTCGGTGCTGACCGCGGCCAGTGACATCCCGAACCACGGATGGGTGGGGGTTTGGTGGGTGATCAGGGCCTGGCTGATCCGGCGGGTGTACGGCGCGGAGATCGCGTAGCCGCCGCCGTCCGCCTGTAGTTCCGGGGCCGCCCCCGGTGCCAGGGCGATGCCGATCAGCTGTCCGTCGCAGTTCATCACCGCGCCGGCATCGACTGCCGCGCTGAGCGGTGCGTCGACGCGGATCAGGTCCGGCCACGCGACTTCGTGAGCGCCCAAGTGAGTCTGAACCTTCTGATTGGTCGCCCCGACCTGTCCGGACCGAATGGTCGCTCCGAGTGCCAGCGGGGAACCCAGAACCGTCACCGGCTCGCCCACCTTCACCTCTTGGGCCCACGACAGCGGGGTCGCGGGAAGCTGGGTGGCCTCCACAGAGATCACCGCCAGATCGCTGACCGGGTCGGTGCCGACCACCGTGGCCGGCATAGACGTCCCGTTGGGCAACAGCACCGTGGGGGGAAGCGAGGCGATCGTGCTGGCCCGGGTGAGAATCATTCCGTCGGGCTGAATGATGATCCCGGTGCCGGTGAAGCCGGCGATCGGCGAGGTGATCGCCACCAGCGACGGCTGTACCTTGGCGGCCAGCCGCTTGGCGTCGCAGGCGCCGGGACGATCGCTCAACTCACGGTAGGACACAGCCCCGACCGCGCCGGCGGCCAGCGACAGCGCCACAGCGGCGGCGATCAGCGGCCAGGCCGTGCGCAATGCACTCGGGCGGAGCGACTCAGTCAACGGATCTCCTCGCGCTGGCGAACGGATGTGGGGGTATCGGTCTCATCATCCCCGATCAGGGAAGCGTCGAGGGGTTGCGGCGGCGGCGCGTTCGGCGATGCCGTCCGGCTGGAGTGGCTGCCACTGGTGGCCCATTCGGCGAACCCGACCGCAGCGATGATGGCCGCGCTGGCGATCAACTGGACGGGAGTCAGAGCCTCGCCCAGCAATGCCCAGCCGGCCACGACCGCCACCGCGGGGATGGCGTTGATGGCCATCGCGGCCGAGGTGGCCGGCATGCTCCGCAGTGCGGAGTTGTACAGCCCGAAGGCGACCAGGCCGGGGAACACCCCCAGGTAGGCCAGTTGCAGCCAGGCGTCGACCGGGACCGCCGTCCACGGGATCGGGGGCCCGGCCAGCGCCAGCACGGCGAAGAACACCGCCCCGGAACTCGCCTGCATTCCGGCCAGGAACCACGGGTGGTAGCGGGCGGTGAGGCGCTTGTTGACGATGGTCGAGCCGGCCGCGGCGAACATGGCCGCCAACTCTAAGAGGTTGCCCAGCCAGGGCGTCGGCGCAGATGTCTGGGTGGCACCCGACAGCGCCAGCACCGCCACCATGCCCATCGACACCACGATGCCGACGCCTTGCTGCCAGCTCAGCCGCTCGCGCAGGATCAGCCAGGCGCCCAACGCGACGATCAGGGGAGCGGTGGCCGAGACCACCCCGGCCTGGCTGGAGGACGTGAACACCATCGCGAAGCCTTCGAGGGTGAAGTACGCCGCCGGAATGAAGGTCATGCTCAGCGCCAGCAGGACAGCGTCGCCACGCTGGTACTGCGGGCGCGGCACAACTCGCCAGAACGGGGCGAAGGCGAGGGCGGCGATCGTCATCCGCAGCCAGATCACCGCCATCGGCGGGAGGACCGCGTATACGCCTTTGGTGGCCGCGAAACTGGTGCCCCAGAACAACACGGTGCCGACCAGGTACACGATCGGCAACGCGCGAGCGCGGGTCATTCCTCAGCCTTCCTCGTCCGCCGAGTGGCGAACCGCCCCATTATCGCCGTCCTGCCGCTGCCCGGCCACCCGCCGGGGGCTGTGCGGGCACACGCCGGAGCCGGTCGGCCTCGACAATTCGGTCAGCACGTAGACTCCCAACGACGGGCGGGAGACAGGACGAAAATGCAGGCACCTCGGCGACGGACGATAACTGGGGCACTCGCCATTGCGACCATCCTGAGCGTGTCGGCCTGCGCGGCGACCGATCCGATCACCACCGGCAGCCGCCCGAACGCACCCACCGGGTCGTCGACCCCGTCCCACAGCACCCAGACCGATCCCGCCAAGCTGGCCGTCGCGCTCGACTCGTTGCCCGGCTACACCGCGCCGACCAGTGACGGTGCCGGAGTCTTCTCCCGTCCGCTGGTGGATGCCACCGGCAAGGTCACCTGGAAGGTGCTCGACGGTGCCAACAAGGTGATCGGTGACTACCGCGGCACCGGCCCGGTGGCCTTCGGCGATCCGTCCACCTACACCACGATTCCCGGCGTGCTGGCCTTCCGCGGCAACAACTTCCGCGACGCCCCCGCCTACGGCACCGCGAACGTCACCGACAAGAAGCTCCAGGTGGTCTGGGCGCGGCTCGCCGGCGACGTCTACGCCGAGAAGTCCTACTGGGCCGGTGCGGGCTGGACCGGCCAGCCGCTGCTGGTGAATTGGCCGAAGGCCACCAAGGAGGCGATGGGCCTGACGCAGGCCCAGATCGACGACAACGGCTTCGTCGAGGTGGTCTACCCGGTCGTCGACGGCAAGGTCTACCGACTGGATCTCGCCACCGGCGACGACACCAAGGCGCCGATCGATGTGGGCTTTGCCTTCAAAGGCACCGGTTCGATCGATCCGCGCGGCTACCCGTTGCTGTACTCCGGGATGGGCTTGAACGAGAACGGCCCGAAGAAGGGGGAGTGGCGTTACCGGATCTTCGACCTGATCCAGAACAAGGAAGTGTCGGGGTGGAACGGTACCGACTCGGCGGCGCCCCGCCAGCGATCGGCGACCCACCCCGAGTGGGGTGCTTTCGATTCCTCCGCACTGGTGAACGCTGCCACCGACACCCTGATCGAGCCGGGGGAGAACGGGTTTGTGTACAAGGTGAAACTGAACTCCAGTTTCGATCCGGCGGCCAAGACCGTCAGCGTGAATCCGGAGTTCACCAAACTGAGCTACGACACCGCAGTCTCCACCCGCTACGGCATTGAAAGTTCGGCCGCCGCGTGGCGCAACCTCATGTTCGCTGGCGACAACGACGGCAACATCGTGTGCTGGGACGCCACCACGATGCAGGTGGTGTGGGTGCGTCCTACCGGCGATGACACCGACGCCACCCCCGTGCTCGAGGAGTCCGATGGGGTGCCCTACCTCTACACCGGCAACGAGATGGACAAGCGCGGCGAAGGCAAGGACGGTGCGAAGTCGGGCCCGATCACCATTCAGAAGTTGGACGCCCGCACCGGTCAGCAGGTGTGGAAGTACACCATCGACGCGGTCTACAACGAGGCGGCCAACGGCGGCCTGATGGCCACCCCGGTGCTCGGTACCGGTGAGGTCTCCGACCTGGCGTTCTTCAACATCGCCAAGACCGGATCGGACGCTCGCGGCACCCTGGTAGCGCTGGACAAGAAGACCGGCGCGGTCGCCTGGAAGCGCGACCTGGCCCACTTCGGATGGAGTTCGCCGGTGCTGGTCACCGGCAGCGATGGGCACAGCTACGGCATCGTGGGCGACTCCAGTGGTCTGCTGCACCTGTTCAACCCGAACACCGGCGCCGATTACTCCACGCTGCAACTGTCGAAGAACGTCGAGGCGACGCCGGCGGTGTACGGCAACATGCTGGTGGTCGGCACGTACTCCAAGCTGCTGTACGGCATCAAGATCAGCTAAGCCCCTTGTGGGCGCGTCGAGGCGGCACATTTGGCCGCGGGGGAGAACATTGAGGCGTGGCAAACAAGGTCTTTCGTGCGGTCGGCCTGGCAGCTGGGGTGACCGTGGCGCTCACCACCCTGACCGGGTGTGACTTCTTCAACTGGGGTTCGCAGTTCGCACCCACCCCGGCTCCGACCAGTGCGCGGCCGTCCCCGAGCCCGACGTCGAGCCCGTCAGTGGTGGCTCCGACGCAGGCCGAGTCGGTGAAGGCCACCGGGTCGCTGCAGTTCAACGGCTTCGGTGTCAGTGAGGTGATGACCGGTACCTGCACCACCGCAGACCCGATGACGGTCACCCTCCGCGATCCGAAGAACGAGTTCTACTCCACCGTTGATGCGACTGTGATCATCGACAAGGCCAACCTGGAGTTGGATTCGGTCTCGATCATCACCGGCGCCGACGGCGAAGGCGGCATCCACAAGGTCACCTACAGCGTCTCTGCGCCCGTTGAGGGAACCTCGGCACGGTTGACCGGATCCGGTCCTGATTACCAGATCAGCGGGACGATGACCGATCAGGATTCCCCGCACGGCAAGCCGGTGACCACGCTGATTCCGGTGGTGCTCAGCTTCCGCTGCGGGTGATCCTCACCGCACCTTGGCGCTGACCTGCTTGGTCGCAGTGGGGTAGCCGGTCTTCTTGGCGGTCACCTTCACCGACACGGTCTTGCCCTTGTCGGACTTGGTCAGCTTGTAGCTGGCTTTGGTCGCACCCTTGATGGCGCTCTTGCCGCGATACCACTGGTAGCTGAACTTCGGGGACGGTGACCAGGCGCCGACCTTCACGGTCAGGGTCTTGCCCACCTTGGCGGTGCCGGAGATCGTCGGCGTCGGAGCAGCGGACCAGGCCAGTTTGCTGATCTTGGCGGTGGATGCCGAGGTCTTGGACTTCTTGGCGAACGCGCCACCGGTGTTGGCGACCTTCACCGCGAGGGTGTGTCCGGCATCGGCCGAGGTCACCTTGTAGGTGATCGCGGTAGCGCCGGCGATGGCGGTCTTGTCGCGGTACCACTGGAAGGCGAAGCCGGTGGGGGAGGGGGCCCAGGAACCGGCGCCGGCGGTCAGGGTCTGGCCGACCGCGAGGGTGCCCGAGATGGTCGGCGTGCCGACCTTGCTGATCGCGCCTTGCGTGACCGTCTTCGTGGACGCCGAGGTCTTGGTCGCCGAGTAGTAGCCGGGACGTCCGCCGGTCAGGCTGACGGTGATCTTGGCCTGGTAGTCGGCGGCGACCAGGGCGTAGGTGGCTGCGGTGGCGCCGGCGATGGGCTTGCCATTGCGGTTCCACTGATAGCCGAAGCTGATCGGACCCGGAGCCCAGGTGCCGGTCTTCACGCTGAGGGTCTTGCCGGCGGCGGCGGTTCCGCTGATCTGGGGAGTGGCGGTGGCGGTCAGCTTGGCCGGGATGATCGCAGCGGTCGGTGCGGAGTACAGCGAGACGGCGGTGTAGGTGGGCTTGGCGCCGGTGGCGACCACCCGGACGGCCTGGCCGGCATCGGCCGGCTGCAGCACGTAGCTGGCTCCGGTGGCGCCGGGAATCGCCTGGTTGTTGCGCATCCACTGGTAGTAGACGTCGACCTTGCCGGGGCCCCAGCCGCCGGGAGTGGCCGACAGCGTCTGGCCCACGGTGGTGGCGCCGGAAACGGTGGGGACGGAGTAGGCGTCCACCAGCATGAACAGGCGCGACCAGGTCTTGGCATCAGCGACCCCGGTGGCCGGCAGGCCGGTGGCCGCCTGGAACCCTTTCAGCGATGCGGTGGTGGTCGAACCCACCTTGTTGGCGTCGGCGGGGTAGCCGGCCAGGTTCAGCAGCAGATTCAGTGCCTGGACGCGCTCGCCGGTGTCTCCGCTCTTCACGCTGGCCATCAGGGAAGTGATGGTGAGCGGGCCGGCCTGGCCGTCGGCGTCCAGCTTCTTCGACGACTGCCACGACTTGACCGCCGAGACGGTGGCCGAGTCGTACTTGCCGGTCGCCGACACCTTCTTGCCGGCCGCGGCCAGCAGGTACTGCAGGGCACTCACCTTGGTGCCGGTGTTGCCGGAGACGAGCACCACGCTCAAGGGGGCGACGTCGTACTGAGTGAGGTCGTAGGTGGAGATGACCGACCGCAAGCTCTTGGCGTATGCGGCAGCTCCCGAGCCCTTCTCGGCGGCGGAGATCTGATCGACGAAGGCGGAGACGTCGTTCATCACCTTGCGGGCGCCGGTGTACTCGTTACCTTCGGCCACCATGGCGGCGTGGCCCATGACCGAGTCGGCGACCGAGGCGAACTTGGCGTACTTGACGGTCTTGCCGCTGACGGTCAGCGACAGGCAGCCCGTCTGGTAGGGGCTGGCGGCCGATGCCGTGGTGACGCCGGCATCGCCGACGAAGTTGAGCTTGGAGTAGCGGCGAAGGCCGGCGTAATACTTACGGCCCTTCCAATACGACAAAGTGGTCTTGACTACGCCGTCGACGTGACCGCGCGCCTCGATGATCTCCCAGTCGCCGTTGGACAGCTTCTTGGTGACCACCGCGACATGGCCGATGCCATTGGAACGGGCGGGGTTGTTGCGCAGGAAGACCAGATCGCCCGGCTTGGGGCTGCCGCTGACCGCGCTGGTCACGTTGTACTGGGAGGCGGCGAGGTCGGTGATCGGGTTGCCGGAGCGGCCGAACAGCCACTGGACGAGCTCGGAGCAGTCGAAGGCCTTGGGGTTGGTGGTGGACAGCGACGCTTCAGCGCCGAGCACGTAGGCCTTGCCGACCTGGGCTTCGGCGAGCTTGGCGAATTGGGCGGCTGACAGGTTGGCGGTGCAACGAATGCCGAACAGGTTCTTGGCATTGGTGGCCAGGCTGTCGGTGCCATAGTCGGTGTTGACCGCAGCCTGGGCGATCGAGACGGAGGCGGGGACTCCGTACTGACGCTGGGCGGTCTGGGCGGCAACGATCAGGCTGTTGACGAAACTGCTCTTCGCGGCGGCGGTGACCGCTGCGGCGTTGGGGGCGCTGAGCAGTGAAAGCCCGGCCATCAAAGCGATGCCCAGGAGGGAGGAAAGAACGGGGGCTGCGCGTCTCACCCAACGATTACCCCTCAGCCCACGCCGGGCTCACAAGTCCTCCTGAGGGGGGACAGCCCTAATTTCATCCTTGCGACTTAGCTCTGACTAGGGGTGTTACTAAAAGGCCTGGTCACGTACACCTTCAGGGTGTGAAGCGCGCCTTCAGGGTTTGATTGCCCTAGTCGGACGGGAATCGAGCGGGTCGTCGTCCAGATCCATGGCGGGCAACCCGTGGATCGGGTAGCTGACGGGGCGGGCGGGGATGCCGGCCACCGTGGTGAACGGGGCGACGTCTTCGAGCACCACCGAGCCGGCCCCGATCTTGGCTCCCTCGCCGACCGTGATGTTGCCCAGCACCTTTGCGCCGGCGCCGATCATCACCCCGCGGCCCACCTTCGGATGGCGATCGCCGCCAACCTTGCCGGTGCCGCCGAGGGTGACCTCGTGGAGCATCGAGAAGTCGTCACCGACCACGGCGGTCTCACCGATCACCACCGAGGTGGCGTGGTCGAACATGATGCCCTTGCCGATCCGTGCGCCCGGGTGGATGTCCACGGCGAACACTTCCGAGATGCGGCTCTGCAGGTAGAGCGCCAGGGCTTGGCGTTCGTGGGTCCAGTAGTAGTGGGCCACCCGGTAGGACTGCAGGGCGTGGAAACCCTTGAAGTACAGCAGCGGCTGGGAGTAGCCGCGGGTCGCCGGATCGCGGCTGAGAACGGCGCGCAGATCCTCGCGGACGGTGGCGCCGATCTCGGGCTCGGCGTCGAAGGCCTGCTGGATCAGTTGGCGCAGGGTGAGCGAGGTGATGGTCTCGCTGCCCAGCTTGGCGGCCAGAATGAACGACAGCGCGTCTTCCAGCCGGTCGTGGGAGAGCACATTGGTGTGCAGGAAGCTGGCCAGGGCAGGCTCAGTGCCGACATCTGTGGTCACTTCGGCACGGATCTGGTTCCAGATCTCGTCGCGGCTCATGTCATCCACCTCAGGTCGTCCTCTGCCCGTTCGTCGCTTCGCCGTCCACAACGTCGGCGAGGTCGCCAAGATTCCGTTGCTGGTGAACGTCTCCGCTCACCGTCGAGGATACCTTGGCGTGTGTGCGCCTGTATACCGAGGTCAACGCAGGCCCCGTCCGATCTCAGTGAGGGCGTCGAGCACCACCCGCACCGCCGCACGTTCGGCGCGGTCGGGCCGGGCCAGGGCGACCACTCGGCGCTCGGCGCGCACCCCGGTCAAGGGGATCATGGTGACCCCGTCCCGGGCGCGGGTGGTGAAGCGCGGCAGCAGGGCGCAGCCGAAGCCGGCGGCCACCAGGGCCTCGACCACCCGATTGTCCTTGACCCGCTGCACCACCCGCAGTTGGGCGCCGCTGTGGTTCTCGATCGCGATCCGCACCGTGTCGAAGGGGAAGCCCAGCGGCACCCCGATCCAGTTCTCCCCGATCAGGTCGGACGGGGTGAGTCGCGCCTGTGCAGCCAGCCGGTGGCCGCTGGGTATCGCCACGTCGAGTGGTTCGAGGGCCACCACCTGCACCAGCAGCCCCTCGGCGCCGGCGGGGGTCTCGGCCAGGCTGTGTGCCAGCACCAGGTCGTGATCGGCCGCCCGGCTGGCGAAGTCGGCCTCGGCGACGTCGTCATCGGACAGGGTGATGGTGATGTCGCTGCCGGTCAGCTGCTGCAGCAGCGGAGGGATCAGCGCCTCGGTGGCGCTGGGCAGGCCGGTGATACTCACGTTGCCGGCGGGTCGGTGATGCAGTTCGTCCAGGTCGCGATGCAGTCGTGCCAGCAGCTCAGCGACCTCGACGGCGCCGTCGGCCAGGAGGCGGCCGGCGGCGGTGAGCCGCAGCCGGCGCCCGTCCGGCTCGACCAGGCGGACGCCCAGACTGCGCTCGGCGGTGCGCAGTTGTTGGCTCACCGCCGAGGGGGAGCGGAATCCTGCCGCCGCGACGGCGGTGATCGTGCCGCGGTCGCGAAGCTCGCGCAGCAACTCCAGATGGGCAACATCCATGAAGGCAGCCTAAAGCAATGATTCGCAATTCGATGGTTGACCTTCATTAATGCCGACGGCGACGATGGCGGCATGCCACCGATCCATCGCCTGCTCGCCGCCGCCGTCGCGGTCATCTGGGGCGTGAACTTCCTGGCCATCCACCTGTCGCTGGCGGCCTTCCCCCCGTTCCTGTTGGTGGCATTGCGGTTCGCGCTGATCGCGGTGCCGACCCTGCTGCTCGTGCCGCGTCCGCAGGTGAAACTGCGCTGGCTGATCGGGTACGGCCTCGGCTTCGGGGTGGTGCAGTTCGTCTTCCTGTACTGGGGGATGGCCGCAGGCATGCCGACCGGGCTGGCCTCGCTGGTGCTGCAGTCGTCCGCGCCGCTGACCCTGATCCTGGGCGCGCTGCTGCTGGGCGAGCGCCCGGCCGCTCGGCAGTGGGTCGGGATCGGGTTGGCCGTGGCCGGCATGGTCGTGGTCGGCTGGTCGCGGGCACAGGCTGCGGCTCTGGTGCCCTTCCTGCTAGTCCTGGCCGGAGCCCTGGGCTGGGCTTTCGGCAACCTCGCATCTCGCCAGGCCAGACCGCCGAACCCGCTGCATCTGACCTTGTGGATGTCGGTGGTCGTGCCCGTGCCGATGCTGGTGCTGTCACTGACCTTCGAGGGGCCGGCGCAGATCGTCGCAGCCTTCGCCGGGTCGTTCAGCGTGGCCGCATTGCCCGCATGGGGCGGACTCGCCTACACCTGCCTGATCGGCACGGTGGTCGGCTCGGGGCTATGGACGTGGTTGCTGGCTCGGCACCCGGCCGGGGTGGTCGCGCCGTTCTCGATGCTGGTGCCGGTGGCCGGCATCCTCACCGCTGCGCTGGTGCTGGGTGAATGGCCCAGTTGGTGGGAGCTGGCCGGCGGGGTGATCGTGGTCGCCGGGGTGCTGGTCGGGGCCGGACGGCGGCGTCCGACCGTCGAGGTGGCGCCGGTTGCCGTGCGGGAGGCCGAGCCGGTCTGAGTGCCGCTCAGCTCTGTGGGGCATCCTCGTCGGGGGCGTCCTTGCGCAACTCGTCCTCGCGACGCTTGAGGTCTTCCTCCCACCGCTTCAGCAGGTCCTCGTGCTCGGTGTTGCTCTTCTTCAGGGTGGCCAGGAACTCCGGATCGTCGTCAGGGGCGCGCGGGGTGCGGCGCGGACGCTCGTACTCGGGGGAGCCGGCCGTACCGGTCGGGGCCTTGCGTGGGCGTCCCGCGATCAGCCAGGCGACCGGGCCCACCACCGGCAGGATGATGATCAACACGATCCAGGCCCACTTGGGCAGATTGCGCATCGACGAATCCGGGGTCTGGACGGCGTCGATCAGGCAGAACACCAGGAGTGCGACCTCGATCACCGCGAACACCACTCGAGCCATGGGGCCTCCTCTTCACCCCCACCATAAGGCAGTGCGGCGCGGTGGCGGCTACCGAGGCATGGTCAGGCGGCGACGGCGCGAGCCTGTAGTTGGCTGCTGAACGCCTGAGCGAGCAGTCGTCCGTTGCGGGACAGTTCGCTGTCGAGTCCCTGAAGGCTTCGGCGGGCGTCGCGGGCGCTGTCGCCGTGCAGTTCGGCCCACCGTCCCATGAGTTCAGGCGAGGCCTCGGGGTGGAATTGGACGCCCACCGCGGAGCCCACCCGGAATGCCTGGTTGGCGTACTTCTCGCTGCTGGCCAACAGGATCGCGTCCGGCGGCAGGGTGGTGACCACATCGGAGTGAGACTCGGGAAACATCGAGGTGCCATGGACGGCAAGGCGCTGAGCGAACGGATCGGTGCGGGCCGCACCGGTCCAGAAGATCGGGTAGGCGCCGTGCTCGCCGCCGCCGGGGGCGGCGACGGTGACCGTGCCGCCGCAGGACTCGGCCAGCAGCTGATGTCCCAGGCAGATTCCCAAGGTCGGCACCTGGGCGGCGATCAGCTCGCGCATCAGGCCTTTGAGTGGGTCGATCCAGGGGTGAAGCTCATTGTCGTGGGCGCTCATCGTCCCGCCGAGGATGATCACGCCGTCGCCCAAGCTGCTGAGCTCGGGGACTCCGCGCTGCCAGACCGGAATCGCCCGCACCAGGACTCGGTTGGCGCCCAGCCAGGGCCCGAAGCGGTCGATAGGCACTTCGGGGTCGAGTTGGAGGATCGTGGCGCGTGCGGGGGTTGCCATGTCAGAACCTTAGGTGGCTCGTGCGACACCGGTGTTACAACCCGATGCCGGGTCGTGGTCGGTGTTCGGGAATACCAGAACTTCGGATATAGTTGAGCCGTCAACTACTTACCGATGGGAACCCTCATGTCCGACCTCCCCGCAACGGCGATCTTCACCGAACGCCACACCGCCTACCGCTTCGACGGCGCCCCGGTCTCCGATGACGAGCTGACCCGCATCTACGACCTGGCCAAGTACACCCCGACGGCCATGAACGGCCAGCCGCTGCGGGTGATCTTCGTCCGCTCCGCCGAGGCCAAGCAGCGGCTGCTGCCGTTCATCGGCGAGGGCAACCAGGCCAAGTCCGCGTCCGCGCCGGTGGTGGCGATCCTCGCCTACGACCCCGAATTCCATGTGAACCTGCCGGTGACCAACCCGCAGATGAGCGGGGTGAAGGAGTCGCTGGATCCGGTGCCGGACGTCCGCGCCGCCATCGCCAACAACAACGCGTGGCTGCAGGCCGGCGGCTTCATCCTCGCCGTCCGCGCTCTCGGGCTGGACGCCGGCCCGATGACCGGCTACGACAACGCCGGTGTCGACGCCGAGTTCCTGGATGGCACCGAGTTGCGCTCGTTCATGGTGGTCAACATCGGCCACGTGGCCGAGGGTGGCAGCTTCCCCCGGAACCCGCGCTTGGGCTTCGATCAGGCCGTCACTCTGGTCTGATCCGGCGTCGCATCGAGCCCCTCGATCACCTCGATGAGCGCCCGCAGTGATCCCGGATGTCCGATCGGCCGGAAATGGCCGGCGACGGGCAGGGTGAGGTTGCGGGCGCCATCGAGGTGGCTGCCTTCCGGGACGTGCTCGTCGTAGGTCGGCGCCAGCGAAGTGATCTGCGAGTCGCGGCTGCTGTTGGCCCGCAGGCTTCGGATCAGCGCGTCGTCGGGATCCAAGGGGCGCAGTGAGGGCAGCGGCAGCAGACGGCAGCGCGACGAGCCATGGAACGGTGTGCAGATCGTCACCACATGGGAGATCCTGCCGTCGTCCCGCAGCAGCGAGAGCTTGCCGATCAGTCCGCCCTTGCTGTGTCCGACGATCACCGCGCGATGAAGATCGTGAGCCCGTAGGTAGTTCAGAACCGCCGCCGCACCGGCATCCAGTGGACGGCGGTTGGCCCCCAGGGCGGGCACGACGTGAACCGGATGCCCCGCATCGTGGAGCGCCTGGATCGTGGGTCGCATGAACTGCCAGTTCTCGTAGACCCCGGGTATCACCACCACCGGACGTTTGGCGCCGTGCGCGTAGCCCGACGGATCATCGGGGGCTCCGGCGGTCGCAGCCCACGCAGCCGCAGCCCACAGGTAATCAGTGGCCCACCACCACGCCTTCTGCCCGACCGTCTGCACGTCCGACATATTAGGCGGGACGCCCGTGCGGCGACCTCAGTACGGAGTTCAGAGCCTTGCCCTTGGCCAGTTCGTCGACCAGCTTGTCCAGGTAGCGCAGCTTCTGCATCAGGGGATCTTCGATGTGCTCGACCCGCACCCCGCAGACCACGCCGGTGATCAGTGATGAGTCGGGGTTGAAGGCCGGCGCCCGGGTGAAGAAGGCCTCCAGATTGCGGCCGTCGGCCACGGCTGAGGCCAGGCCGTCGGCGTCGTAGCCGGTCAGCCATTCGATCACCGCGTCGAGTTCGGCGGCGGTGCGCCCCTTCTTGGTCACTTTGGCCAGATAGAGGGGGTAGACGCCGGCGAAGCTGGTGGTGAAGATCCGGTGGGCCATGGTGCTCCTTGTCAGGCTCATCGTGAGCCTACGTCCGATTCGGCCCTCGTAGCAGGCCGGCAACCGGCACACTGGCGGCGTGGAGTTCCTCAGTCAGTGGTGGCAGCGGGTGAGCGCGATGGATGCGCCGCTGACGACGTCGGCCTCCTGGGTGGTGCTGGGTGCCGCGGCGGCACTCGTCGTGCTGGCCTGGCCGCTGACCCGGACGGTGGTGACCATCTGCCACGAAGCCGGCCATGCGGTGGTCGCGGTGCTGGTGGGACGCAAACTGGCCGGCATCCGGGTGCATTCCGACACCTCGGGCCTGACGCTGAGTCGCGGACGTCCGCGCGGCCCGGGCATGGTGCTGATGCTGTTCGCCGGCTATGCCTCGGCCTCAGTGATCGGGGTGGGCGTGGCTGCATTGGCCTGGGCCGGCCGCTCCGCGGCCGCACTGTGGCTGATCGTCGTCCTGCTGGCCCTGATGCTGCTGCGGATGCGCAACGTCTACGGCGCCCTCGTGGTGCTGGCCACCGGGGTGGTGCTGGCGCTGACGTCCTGGTTCGCCCCGGCGCCGGTGATGCCATGGGTGGCGCACACGGTGGCCTGGACCCTGCTGCTGGCCGGACCGCGTCCGGTGATCGAGGTGGCCGGCAACCGCAGCCCGGGCACCGACGGGGCGCAGCTGGCCCGGCTCACCCACCTGCCGCGGGTGCTGTGGGTGCTGGCCTGGCTGCTGGTGACGGTGGGCGCGTTGCTGGCCGGTGGGTGGCTGCTGCTGCCCGTCGCCGGCTGACAACCCATAACGGGGACGGTTCCGGCGTGCCGCTCGATGGAGTGGGGGCGGTCGGCGTGATTCGCCGCGCGGCGCGGCCCGGCGTGGCTAGGCTGTGCGGGTCTGATGAGGCAGCAAAGGGGAGCCGGTGATCACCACCATCGACAGCACAGCCTGGACGGTGGCGCTACTCGCCGTGGCCGACCTGATCATCCGTGTGACGGCGATCATCGTCATCCCGCGCAGCCGCCGCCCCACCGCAGCGATGGCCTGGCTGCTGGCGATCTTCTTCATCCCGTGGGTGGGGGTGTTCCTGTTCTTGATGATCGGCAGCCCGCAACTGCCGCGCGCGCGGCGACACAAGCAGGCCGAGATCAACGCCTACATTCTCGAAGCCACCCAGAGCGAGGACGTCGGACCGCTGCAGCCGGATGCGCCGGACTGGTTCTCCTCGATCGTGCGGCTGAATCGCAATCTGGGCGCGATGCCATTGACCGGCGGTAATACTGCCGCACTGCTGTCCGACTACGAAGGCAGCATTCGGGCGATGGCCGCCGCCGTCGATGAGGCCACCACCTTCGTCCACGTCGAGTTCTACATTTTGCAGGCCGATCCGACCACCGAGGTGTTCTTCGCCGCGCTGGAGGCCGCGACCCGGCGCGGGGTGACCGTGCGGGTGCTGCTCGACCACTGGGCCAACAGGAGCAAGCCGTACTACCGCCAGACCTGCCGCCGACTGGACGCGATGGGCGCCCAGTGGCATTTGATGCTGCCGGTGCAGCCGCTGAAGGGGAAGTATCAGCGCCCCGACCTGCGCAACCACCGCAAGCTGCTGGTGGTGGACGGACGGGTGGCCTTCACCGGCTCGCAGAACCTGACCGATTCGACGTACAACCTGAAGGCGAATCTGCGCCGCGGGCTGCACTGGGTCGATCTGATGGTGCGGGTCGAAGGCCCGGTCGTCGAAAGCGTCAACGCAGTGTTCCTCGGCGACTGGTACAGCGAATGCGACGAGGTGCTGGTGCAGCATCTCGGCATCACCGACGGACGTCCCCTCCCGCCCGGGTTGGACGCGCAGATCGTCCCATCGGGGCCGGGATTCGAGTTCCAGAACAACCTGAAGCTGTTCATGGGGCTGCTGTATGCCGCCCAGGAGCAGATCATCATCGTCTCGCCGTACTTCATCCCCGACGAGGGCCTGCTGGTGGCGATCACCACCGCGTGTCAGCGCGGGTTGCGGGTGGAGCTGTTCGTCTCCGAGGAGGGTGACCAGGCGATGGTCTACCACGCCCAGCGCAGCTACTACGAAGCGCTGCTGCGGGCCGGGGTGAAGATCTGGCTGTATCAGCGGCCGTTCATTCTGCATTCGAAGTCGATGACCATCGACGACGAGGTGGCCATCATCGGCTCCTCCAATATGGACATGCGCTCGTTCGGTCTCAATCAGGAGATCTCCATGTTCGTCCGCGGCGCGGAGTTCGTGACGCAGCTGCGCGAGGTGGAGGCCACCTACCGAGGCATGTCCCGCGAGCTGACCCTGGAGGAGTGGAACCGTCAGCCGCTGCGCTCGACCGTGCTGGACAACCTCGCCCGGCTCACCTCGGCTCTGCAATAGGTCGGGTCGCGGTGCGCGGTGAGACGATTTCACCTGTCGATGATCGAAGCGCCCCTGATTCGGCCGGTCTTGGCCATCTAGGGCGGAATTCGTCTCAGCCGGGGAATGTGGCCCAACTTGCGTGGGTTGCATCTCGAAAGAGTTGAAGGAGGCAATGTGGCCTACGTCGTAGATTTCACCGAGGTGTCCACCACCGGACTGGAGTCGTCCCCGGTCGCCGAGGCGCTGGCCGGGCTGCGGGCCAACGAGGCCCGCTACTTCCGCAACAAGTACGACCACGTGTTCACCGTGGAGCCAGCTGAGGCGGTCAAACCGATCGTCGACTACGTGCACCACATCCTGGCGACCGAGCGTGATCTGGTGATCTCCTCGCCGCCGCTGGAGGCCACCGAGTTCGTGGTGGACGGGGTGCGCTGGAGCTACGTGTTCTACCAGTCGGGGCTGTCGATCAACGTGCTCTACACCTTGGCTGACGGCGGCAAGCGTGCGGTGGGCTTCAAGCTCAGCGACGGCATGGACGTGCCTGAAGAGCTCGCCGACCGGTTCAAGTTCGCCCGTCAGAAATCGAAGCTCGCCGGGACGATCCGCGGCTCGTTCTTCGTGATCAAGGGCGAGTACTAGTCGCCTCGGCCAACTCTCGTTGGCGGTACTTCGGCAGCTTGGCCACCACCACCTGGTAGGCGATGTCGGCGAGTTCGAGGATGTCGTCATCGGGCACGTCGCCAGCCAGCGGCAGGGTGTTGAAATAGGGCTGCTGCACCGGCGGACAGTGATAGCCGCGCACCACCACGTCCGGGTAGAGCTGGCGGTAGGTGACCGCGGTCACCGGGTCGCAACTCAGCGTCGCCGACGGCACACCATGGATCGTGGCCACCTGCGCGAAGATCCTCCCCGTCGGTTGGCTGGGTGCCTTGACCTTCACCACCGACACGTCCACCCCGAACGGGTAGTCCAGATAGGCCCCTGGCTTGGCCAGGCAGTAGTCGAGGAGGGTGTCAGCGTCCATCCCGTCAATCTAGACGCCGCGGCTGACTACCGGTTCTGCGAGACCAGGTTCACGAAGACGTCTTCGATGGTGGGTGCCACGTCGCTCACTTCGGCGTCGGCGAAGCCGGCGGCCACCAGGCGGCGACGCAGATCGTCGGCGACAATCACCGAATCGGCGGCCACCGCAGCGTGCAGGGACGCCCCCGACAGGTAGGCCTCGTCGATGCCATCGGCGCTGAGCAGATAGTCCAGGGCCAGGTCGGACGAACTGACGGTGATGTCGAAGACCCGCTGGGTGAAGTACTTGGTGCGCAACTCAGACGGGCTGCCCTCGGCGATGATCCGGCCGCGGTAGATGAAGGCCAGCTGGTTACAGTGTGCGGCCTCGTCCATGTAGTGGGTGGTGACGAACAGGGTCACGCCGCGTCCGGCCAGGTCGTAGAGCAAGTCCCAGAACTGCCGCCTGGCTACTGGATCGACCCCGGACGTCGGCTCGTCGAGGAACAACAGCTCCGGGGTGTGGATGGTGGCCGCGCCCAGCGCGAGCCGCTGCCGCCAGCCCACCGACAGGTTGCGGGTGAGCTCGTTCTCGCGGCCTTCCAGGTCGGCCATCTTCAGCACGTACGCCCGCCGCTCGGCGAACTCCTCGGCCGGCACCTCGTACACCCCGGCGTAGAACTTCAGGTTCTCATCGACCGTCATGTCCTCGAACAGGGAGAACTTCTGGCTCATGTAGCCGATCCGCTGCTGCACCCGTTCGGGGTGGTGGACGACGTCCGCACCGAGTACCTCGGCCCGTCCGCCCTGGGGACGCAGGGTGCCGGTCAGCATGCGGATGGTGGTGGTCTTGCCCGAGCCGTTCGGCCCGAGGAAGCCGAAGATCTGGCCGCGGGGCACGGTGAAGTCGATGCCGTCCACGGCGGTGAATGTCCCGAAGGTCTTGGTCAATCCCTGTACCCGGATCGCCGGATCGTTGTGGTTCATCAGGGCCTCACTCCGAAATCCGACGACGGGTGGCGATGATCGAGGCGGTGAAGATCACCGCAGCGAAGCCGGCCAGCGCCCACAGCTGCGGGGCCAACGCGCCGAAGCTGGCGCCCTTCACGAACGCCCCGCGCAGCACTTCCAGGGCGAACTTCAGCGGGATCAGGTTGGTGAACGGCTGAATCTCGGCCGGCATCGAGTCGATCGGGAAGATGAAGCCGGACAGGATCATCGTCGGCAACATGATGAACATCATCGCCTGCTGGGCCTGCTGCCGGGTGTGCGAGACCAGCGAGACGAACAAGCCCAGGCCGATGCAGGTGAGCATGAACAGCGCCAGGCCGGTCAGCACCACCCAGACGTTGCCGTTGAACGGCACCCGGAACCACAAGGTGCCCACGCCGGCCACGATCAGCATCTGCACGGTGGCCAGCAAGGCGTACGGGGTGAGCTTGCCGATCAGGTACTCCTCGGCCTTGATCGGGGTCACGAACATCTGTTCCAAGGTGCCCGATTCGCGCTCCTTGACCACGGCCTGGCTCATGATCGCCATCAGCGAGATCATCATGATCGCCGCGATCAGGCCCG
>CAZLJN010000010.1:0-18507 GCA_964559815.1 uncultured Propionibacteriaceae bacterium | reverse complement strand
GGCCGGTGGTCTCGACGATGACGCGATCAGCGAGCGGCGTCAGGTGCGGATGATGACTGAAGAGGGTGCTGCCGGCGCTGGCACCGGCGGTCAGCGCGCCGATCTTCACCTCGGGGTGGGTCAGCAGCAGCCGCAGCACCTCCCCGCCGGCGTAGCCCGTGGCACCGGCCACAGCAACAGTGAAAGTCATAGGCATGATTATGCCGCGCATGGAATGAATATTCCAAATGGCGCGCCTGGTGGCGTCTCAGGAAGTGCGACACCCAGTCTTACAACTTAGCGACACTGGCGAGCTAGCATGTCCCGCATGCCGATTGCCGCGTTGGGGCTGAGCCACCATCTCGTGTCTTCCGAAGAACTCGCGGCCCTCAGCGCCGCCGGGCCGGACGCGGTCGCCGCGCTCCGCTCCCGCCCGGAGATCTCCGGCTTCGTCCTACTCAGCACCTGCAACCGATTCGAGCTGTACTTCGATGGGCCGCTGTTCCATCCGGCGGTGGAAGCGGTGGTGGGTACGCTGCGCACCGTGCTCGACCCGGAGCGGCAATATCTCACCGATGAGTTTGAGCTTCATGCCGGCCAGATGTCCGTGCAACACCTGCTGGAGGTCGCGGCCGGCTTGGACGCGATGGTGGTCGGAGAGGCCGAGATCCTCGGTCAGGTCCGCGACGCCCTCGCCGCCGCCGACTCCGACACCACCGCCGGCCTGCGCCGGCTCTTCCACGCCGCACTGACCACCGGCAAAGCGGTCAAGACCGACACCGACCTCGGTGCAGCCGGACGCTCGGTGGCCGACGTCGGCCTGTCGCTGGTCGAACAGCGCCACTTCCCGCTGGCCGGACGTCGCGTGCTGATCGTCGGCACCGGCAGCTACGCCCGCGTGGTCTCCGCCGGACTCCACCGCGCCGGTTGCGCCGAGATCGCGGTTTACTCCCGCAGCGGCCGCGCCGAGCGCTTCGCCGGGAGCCACGGAATGGAAGCCGTGCCCTCCGATGGGCTGATCGCCGCCGTCGGCGAGGCGGACGTGGTGATCACCTGCAGCGGTCACGCCCACGCCAGCGCCATCATCAACGCCGAACTGATCGAGCGAGCCCGCGACTCATCCAGCCCGCTACTCCCCATTCTTGATCTGTCCCTGTCCGGGGATGTGTCCACCGATGCCGCCGACCTCCTCGGCGTCGACCTGATCGATCTGGACGAGATCGGCGCCCACGCCCCCGCCGAAGCCAGCGCCGCCGTCCTCGCCGCGCGCGACCTGGTCGCCCGCGGCGTCGACACCTATCTGCACCTGGAGTCGGGGCGGGCGGCCACCCCCGCGGTCACCGCGATGCGCTCCCACGTCAGCCAGTTCATCGAACGCGAGATCGAGGCCGCCGCCCGTCGCTACGACGCCGCCACCGCGGCGGCCGTCGCCCGCTCGCTGCGCCGGGTCTCCAACTCGCTGCTGCACACCCCTTCTTTGCGCGCCGCCGAACTGGCACGCGCCGGCGGGCTGGAGGACTACCAGCACGCCCTGCACACCCTTTTCGGTATCGACGTGGAGGCCCACCCGTGATCTATCGACTGCCCGGCACCCATCCGCTGATGCAGGGACGCACCATCGACTCTCCGCTGATCAGCGCCTACACCGGGCGTCCGGCCTCGCGCCGTCCGGTGTGGTTCATGCGCCAGGCCGGACGCTCGCTGCCGGAGTACCGCGCAGTCCGCGAGGGCATCTCGATGCTCGACTCCTGCCTGCGTCCCGACCTCGCGGCCGAAATCACCCTGCAACCGGTCCGACGTCACGACGTCGACGCCGGCATCTTCTTCTCCGACATCGTGGTGCCACTGAAGCTGGCCGGAATCGACGTCGACATCGAGGCCGGGGTCGGCCCGGTGATGGGCTCAGCCGTGCGTACCGCCGCGGACGTGGCCGCCCTCCCCCGCCTCGACCCGGACGCGCTGGCCCCGATTCGCGAAGCGGTGGGCATCACCGTCGGCGAACTCGGCGACACTCCGCTGATCGGCTTCGCCGGCGCGCCGTTCACGCTGGCGTCCTACCTGATCGAAGGCCGACCCAACCGCGAACTCACCGCCACCCGCGCCCTGCTGGCCACCGATCCCGACACCTTCACCCGGCTGCTCAGCTGGGTGGCCGAGCTCACCATCACCTTCCTGCGCGCGCAGGCCGAGGCCGGGGCCAGCGCGCTGCAACTCTTCGACTCCTGGGTCGGACGCCTGGATGCGGCCACCTATGAGGCGATGGTGCAGCCGCATTCAGCCACGGTCTTCGCCGGCATCGAGGATCTCGGCGTGCCCCGGGTGCATTTCGGGACGGCCACCGGCGACCTGCTGACCAATCTGTACGCCGCCGGCGCCGACGTGGTCGGCGTCGCCACCGACATCAGCCTCACCGAAGCGAATCGTCGCCTCGGCGGGTCGGTGCCCCTGCAAGGCAACCTCGATCCGGCGCTGCTCGCCGCTCCGGCAACCGAGCGTGAGGCCGCCGTCCGGCGGATCTGCGCCGAAGGCGACGCCGCCCCCGGGCACGTGTTCAACCTGGGCCACGGCGTCCCACCCACGACCGACCCCGAGGTGCTGACCAGCGTGGTTGACCTCGTCCATTCCTTGCCGCCCAAGACTCAGGAGCACTGACCCATGACCACTCACGCCGTCGGCATCGGCGCAGTGCGCCCCAACGAACTGTGGGCCTACGAACGCGCCCCGATGATCATCTACTGGGAGATGACCAACGCGTGCGGGCTGGCCTGTCGGCACTGCCGGGCCACCGCCCAGCCGGAGCCGGCCGCCGGAGAGCTGAGCACGGCCGAGGCGATCGCCGTCCTGGACGACATCGTCACCTTCTCCGCGGACGGCGAGCCGCTGCCGCACCTGGTGATGACCGGTGGCGATCCGCTGAAGCGGCCCGATCTGGCCGAACTGGTCGCCGCCGCCAACGACCGCGGCATCGGAGTATCACTGGCTCCCGCGGTCACCCCGCTCCTTACCCGGGAGGCGATCTTCTGGATGAAAGAGATCGGCATTCAGGCCATCTCGCTGTCCTTGGACGCCTCCAATGCCGAATACCACGACGGCATCCGAATGGTGCCTGGCACCTTCGCGGCCACCTTGACCGCGCTCGACCACGCCGCCGAAGCCGGGCTGCCGGTGCAGGTGAACACGCTGGTCACCGCCACGACCGCCGCCGACCTGCCGGCCGTGTTCGATGTGCTCAGCCAACACACCTTGATGCAGTGGAGCCTGTTCTTCCTGATCTCGATCGGCCGCGGCACCGAGCTCACCGAACTCGACCCCGGAGAGGCCGAGAAGTGGCTGCTGTGGGCCTCGCGGCTCAACGCCAATGCACCCTTCCGGGTCAAGACCACCGAGGCTCCCCACTTCCGCCGCCTGGTGACCACACCGCGGCTGCGCGCCGGGGCGAGCACGGCCGAGATCGAAGCCGGGCCGATGGCCCGCGGCTTCGGCATTCGCGACGGCAACGGGATCGTGTTCATCTCCAACCTCGGCGACGTCACCCCGTCCGGCTTCCTGCCGGTGACCGTCGGCAATGTGAAGGACACCTCGCTGGTCGAGCTGTACCGCAACTCCGAAGTGATGCGCTCGCTGCGCAACCCGGACGTCTTCGTCGGACGCTGCGGCATCTGCGAGTTCCGCAACTGGTGCGGCGGCTCCCGCGCCCGTGCCTACGCGTGGACGGGCAACCCGCTGGAATCCGATCCGCTGTGCCCCTACCAGCCCAAAGCCGACCCGCAGCCGTGAAGCTGCTGGTCATCGGCGGCGGCATCACCGGCCTGGCCGCCGCGTGGGAGGCGATCCGCAGCACCGAGCACGGCCCGGTGCAGGTTGTCATCGCCGAGGCGTCCGAGCGTTGGGGCGGCAAGCTGCGCACCGAGCACAGCGACGGACTACTGATCGAGCACGGCCCGGACTCCTTCGTCGCCTACCGCCCGGCGGCGCTGAAACTGATCGACGAACTCGGCCTGGCCGACCAGGTGATCTCGGTGTCGGGCACCCGAACGGTCTTCCTGCGCTCCCGCGGGCGCCTGCATCCCCTACCGGCCGGCATGGGCATGGTGCTGCCGACCCGACTGTGGCCCTTCGTCACCACCGGCATCCTGTCGTGGGCCGACAAGCTGCGCGCCGGGCTCGACCTGCTGTTGCCGCGGCAGTTGCACGACGACACCGACGTCACCATCGGCGCCTTCCTGCGCGCCCGGCTGGGCAACGGCATCGTCCAGCGCTTCGCCGACCCGATGATCGGCGGCATCTACGGCGCCAGCGTCAACGAACTCAGCCTGGACGCGGTGCTGCCGTCGCTGCGGGCCGACGAGTCGGCCCATCGCAGTCTGATGCTGGCCTCCCTTTCGGCCGGACGAAAGGCGCGGGCGTCCGGACCGCGGGGGGCGAACTCGCCCTTCCGTACCCTGCGCGACGGCTTGGGCAGCATGATCGACGCCCTCGTCGCGCAACTGACCGCCGCCGGTGCCGACCTGCAACTGAACCGAGCGGTGGACGCTGTCTCGGCCACCGCCGGCGGCTTCACCGAGGCGCGCTTCGCTGACGGCACCACCGAGACCTTCGACGCCGTGATCTTCGCCGCCGGGGCGCGGGCCACCGCTGCCCTGCTGGCCGAGACGGCACCGGCCGCCGCGGCCGCCCTGTCAGACATCCCGCTGGCCACCTCGACGGTGCTCGCACTGGCCTATCCGGCCACGGCCTTCGCCACCCCGGTGACCACCCACGGGTGGCTCGAAGCCGACCCGGCCCCGATCAGCGGGATCACCGTCTCGTCGGCCAAGTGGGCCGGGCGGGCGCCCGACGACCTGGTGCTGATCCGCGCCTTCGTCCCCGGACGACTTGGGCCGATCGCCGAGGCCGACGATGACGAACTGATCGCCGCGGTGAGTTCCCACATCGGTGCGGTTCTCGGAGCGACCACCCCACCGACACAGGTGCGGGTGGCCCGCTGGCCGCAGGTGATGCCCAAGTACACCGTGGGCCACCTCGACCGCGTCGCCACCGTGGACGCCGCTCTGGCCGCCATCCCGCAATGGCGGGTGGCCGGATCGCCGCTGCGCGGGGTGGGAGTGCCCGACTGCGTCGCCGACGGACGGCGCCAGGCCACCCTCGCCCTGGCCGCCGCGAGCGACACCGTTGACCACGGGGTCGGCGACCACCGAGTCCACAAACAAGGGAGCCGTCGATGACCATCGATCCCGAGATCACCGCCTACACCTGCTACGCCGCTTTCGGGCGACGCACCCCGCTGCCGACGGCCGCCGTTGATGCCACCATCACCCTGATCGAGCAGCTGCACAGCGAAGACGTCACCGTCCGCGGCCTGTACGACGTGACCGCGATGCCCGCCAACGCCAGCCTGCTGGTGTGGCTGCATGGCACCGACCCGGCCGCTTTGCAGGCCGCCGTCCGAGACTTCCAGCGGGTCGCGCTCGCCGACACCGTCGACCTGGTGTGGAGCGGCATGGGCGTCCATCGCACCGCCGAGTTCAACCGCCGCCACGCGCCCGCCTACCTGCTCGGCGAGCCGGCCAAGCAGTGGCTGACCGTGTACCCGTTCGTCCGGTCGTACGAGTGGTATTTGCTGCCAGAAGACGAGCGCCGCGATCTGCTGGTCGAGCACGGCCGACTGGGCCGAGAGTTCCCGCAGGTGCTGAGCAACACGGTGGCCGCCTTCGCCCTCGGCGACTACGAGTGGCTGCTCGGCCTCGAAGCCGACGATCTGATCGACCTGGTCGATTTGATGCGGCATCTGCGCACCGCCGGCGCGCGTCGCCACGTCCGCGAGGAGACCCCGTTCTTCACCGGACGCAAGATCACCCCCGCTGAGCTTCTTCAGGTACTTCGATGACCTACGAGGTGGTCATGCTGCTGGGCTTCGGCGGCCCCGAAGGCCCCGACGAGGTGGTGCCGTTCCTGCAACGCGTGACCGCCGGCCGTGGCATTCCGCCCGAGCGCCTGGTCGAAGTGGGCCAGCACTACTTCACCCTCGGTGGCATCAGCCCGATCAATGCCCAGAATCGGGCGCTGCGCGACGCGCTGGCCGCCGCGCTCGCACGCGCGGGCCGTCCGCTCGAGGTGGTGCTGGCCAACCGCAACTCCGCACCTCTCGTCGCCGACGTGCTCGCCGACCTCGCCGGACGCGGGGTGCGGCGGGTGCTCGGCGTGGCCACCGCGGCCTACTCGGGCTATTCGGGCTGCCGCCAATACCGCGAGGATCTGGGGCTGGGGTTGGCCGAGCTGCCCGTGGAGATGGACGTCCGCAAGCTGCCGCCCTACTTCGACCTGCCCGGCTTCGCCGCCGGAATGGCCGAGCTCCTGCTCCAGGCGTTGCCCACCGACCTCGACCTGACGGCAGACACCACCCGCCTGGTGTTCACCACCCACTCGATCCCGACCACGATGGCCCAGGCCTCCGGTCCGACCGGCGAGGCCTACCTGACCCAACACCGATGGGTGGCCGGCCGGATCGCGGAGGCGGTCGGTGCGCCCGCGTCCTGGGATCTGGTGTTCCAGTCCCGTTCCGGGCCGCCCAGCGTGCCGTGGCTGGAACCCGACGTGAACGATGCCCTAGCCGAATACGCCGCTGCCGGTGTGCGCGACGTCGTGCTGGTGCCGATCGGCTTCCTCAGCGACCACGTCGAAGTGATCTGGGATCTCGACACCCAGGCCGCCCAGACCGCCGCCGATCTCGGACTGCGCCTGATCCGCACGCCCACGATCGGCACCGATCCCGGCTTCGTCGCCGACCTGGCCGCCCGGATCGCCGCCGCGGTGGAGATCGGCCCCACCGAGGCCGCCGCCGGCGAACTGTGCCACGGCGACTGCTGCCGCAACCCGCGCAGCCAGGCACCGGTGGTGCCCGGTTGCGCCGCACCCACAGGAGGACCGCAGTGAAACTGCGCCTAGCCACCCGCGGATCAACGCTGGCCTGGGGCCAATCCGGACACGTCGCCGACGCCTTGCGCGCCTTGGGGCATGAGGTCGAACTGGTGAAGGTCACCACCCACGGCGACATCACCACCGCTCCCCTGGCCAGCCTGGGCGGCGCAGGGGTGTTCGTCGGGGCCGTCCGCGCCGCTGTCCTCAGCGGTGAGGCGGACTTCGCCGTCCATTCCTTCAAGGACCTGCCCACTGCCCCGGCGCCCGATCTGGCCCTGGCCGCGGTTCCGGTCCGCGAAGACCCCGCCGATGCACTGTGTACCAGCGACGGCCGCGATCTGGCCGCGCTGCCTGCCGGCGCAGTGGTGGGCACCGGGAGCCCGCGGCGCGCCGCGCAACTGCTCGCGCTGCGTCCCGATCTGACCACCGCCGACTTGCGCGGCAACGTGGAAACTCGACTGGCGCGCGCCGGGGTCGACCTGGACGCGGTCCTGCTCGCCGCCGCGGGTCTGACCCGGATCGGTCTCGCTGATCGCATCTCTGAGCGGCTCGACCCACAGGTGTTCCTGCCGGCACCGGCCCAGGGCGCACTGGCGGTGGAGTGCCGCGCCGACGCTGCGGCAGTGATCGCCGCCCTCGCCCCGCTCGACCACCTGCCCACCCGGCTGGCGGCGGTCGCCGAACGGGCCGTGCTCTCGGGCCTGCAGGCCGGCTGCGCCGCTCCAGTCGGGGCGCACGCCACCCTGGTCGATGGCCGCCTGCACCTGCACGCCACGGTGATCTCTGTGGACGGGCAGCACCGGATCAGTACCGAGGCGGCCACCAGCGAACTCAGCGTCGCCGGTGCCGAAGCCCTCGGCGCCCAGGTGACCGAGACCCTCCTCGTCTCAGGAGCGGCGGCGATCGTCGACCTGGCCGCCACCAAGCCCAAGCCCCTGGCCGGACGCAGACTGCTGGTGCCGTCGCGCTGCCCGTCCGGCCTGGTGGAGACGCTGGAGACCGCCGGTGCATCGGTGACCACGGCCGAGTTCACTCGCCAGGAGCTGTTGCCGGCCGAGGAACTCGACACGGCCGTCACTGCGGGCTTCGACTGGCTGGTGGTGACGTCGGCGGCCACGGTGGCGGCGCTGGAATCCTTCGGCATCGACCGGCTGGGCACCGACGTCCGGGTGGCCGCGATCGGCCCGGCCACCGCGCGCACACTCACCGACGCCGGCCTGCCCCCGCAGCTGGTGGCCAGCCCGGGCGGGGGCGCGTCCCTGGTCGCGGCATTCCCGGCCGGCTCGGGAGTGGTGCTGCTGCCCGGCGCCGCCGAACCGTCCGCCGAACCGGCAGCCGGCCTGGCCGCCAAAGGCTGGGACGTGCGGGCCGTCGCCGTCTACCGCACCGTCGAATGCCCGCTGCCGGATGACATCTCGGCGGTCTGGTCGCAGGCCGACGCGATCGTGGTCACGGCCGGCTCGGTCGCCCGCGCCGCCGCGACGCTCGGATTGCCCGGCGCACCGGTCATTGCCATCGGGGTGACCGCTGCTGAAGCCGCCCGGGCCGCCGGATTGACCGTGATCGGCGTCGCCGCCAGCCCGGACACGGGCGGTGTGGTCGATGCCGTGCTGGGAGCGCTGGGGTGACGTCCTCAGATCAGCGGGGTGAGATCGGCCACCGAATCCAACACCACCGACGGCCGGTACGGGAAGGTCTCGATCTCATCAGCGGTCGTCACCCCCGACAGCACCAGAACGGTCAACAGACCGGCCTCCATCCCAGCGACGATGTCGGTGTCCATCCGGTCGCCGATCATCGCAGTGGTCTCGGAATGAGCCTCGATCCGGTTCATGGCGGAGCGGAACATCATCGGGTTGGGCTTGCCCACCACGTAGGGCTGACGATTCGTGGCGGCGGTGACCATCGCTGCCACCGCCCCGGTCGCCGGCAGCGGACCGTCCGCCGATGGGCCGGTGGTGTCGGGGTTGGTCACGATGAATCGCGCACCGGCGTTGATCAGTCGCACGGCCTTGGTGATCGCCTCGAAGCTGTAGTTGCGGGTCTCCCCCATCACCACGTAGGCCGGATCGGTCTCGGTCATCACGAAGCCGGCCTCATGCAGGGCCGTGGTCAGGCCCGCCTCGCCGATCACGAACGCGCTCTTCTCGCCCGGCTGCCCGCGCAGGAAGTCCGCAGTGGCCAGGGCGGACGTCCACAGATTCTCCTCGGGAATGTTCAGCCCGGAGCGAGCCAGCCGCGCCGACAGGTCCCGCGGGGTGTAGATCGAGTTGTTGGTCAGCACCAGGAACCGCTTCGACGTCGCCACCCAGCGCTCCAGCAGATCGACCGCACCGGGCACCGGCTGTTCCTCGTGAACCAGCACCCCGTCCATGTCGGTGAGCCAGCATTCGATGTCGCGCACGTTTCGCTTCATGCTTCCAGTCTGGCACTTCGAGATTTCCCAGAGGTGAACAATCAAATGAACGACCTTCCTTGTCAGCACGCCCAAGCCGCCCTCGCGGGCCGAAACCGAAGTGAGCACGCCGATGTCTGAGATCATCCGCCGCCCCCGGCGACTGCGCACCACCGCAGCCATCCGTCGCCTGGTCGCCGAAACCCGGGTACACCCGTCGCAGTTGATCCTGCCGGTCTTCGTGGCCGACGGGCTCACAGAGCCGCGCCCGATCAGCTCCCTTCCCGGCGTCGTCCAGCACAGCCTGGATTCGGTGCGGGCCGAGGCCGTCCGTGCGGTCGAGGCGGGGTTGGGCGGCATCGCCGTCTTCGGTGTGCCGCGCGACGCCGACAAGGACGCCCTGGGCAGCGCAGGCATCGCCGCCGACGGCTTCGCCAACCAGGCGCTCGCTGCCGTCCGCGCCGAGGTGGGCGATGACCTGGTGATCATCGCCGACACCTGCCTGGACGAGTTCACCGATCACGGGCACTGCGGCGTCCTGGACGACCGTGGCCGGGTCGACAACGACGCCACCTTGGGCCAGTACCAGGAGCTCGCGGTCGCCCAGGCCCAGGCCGGCGCCCACTTCGTGGCCCCCTCGGGAATGATGGACGGCCAGGTGATGGCCATCCGCGATGCCCTCGACGAGGCCGGCTTCATCGACACCGGCATCCTGGCCTACTCGGCCAAGTACGCCTCGGCCTTCTACGGACCCTTCCGGGAGGCCGTCGGATCGTCCTTGGTCGGCAACCGACGCACCTATCAGCAGGATCCGGCCAACCGCCGCGAAGGCCGCCTGGAAGCCAGCCTGGACGAGTTCGAAGGCGCCGACATCGTGATGGTCAAGCCGGCCGGACACTACCTGGATGTCCTGGCCGAGATCGCGGCCGCCAGCCAGGTTCCGGTGGCCGCCTATCAGGTCTCCGGGGAATACGCGATGATCGCTGCCGCCGCCGAGCGCGGCTGGATCGACCGGCAGGCCGCCCTCAGCGAGGCGATCACCTGCATCGTCCGAGCGGGCGCCGACATGGTGCTCACCTACGCCGCATTGGAGGTGGCCGAATGGCTGCGCTGAACGGAAATGACACTGCTTTCGCCCGCGCCCAGGCGGTGATCCCCGGCGGGGTGGACTCGCCGGTGCGGGCTTTCGGATCGGTCGGCGGCACCCCGCGGTTCATCGATCATGCCCGCGGCGCGCTCGTCTATGACGTGGACGGACGCGGCTACCTCGACCTGGTCGGCTCGTGGGGCCCCGCCCTGCTGGGCCATGCCCACCCGGAAGTGGTCGCGGCGGTACAAGCGGCCGCTGCCAAGGGTCTCAGTTTCGGGGCTCCGACCGAGGCCGAGGCCGAGCTCGCCGAGTTGATCAGCCAGCGGGTCCCGCTGGCGCACAAGGTGCGCCTGGTGTCGACCGGCACCGAGGCCACCATGACCGCGATCCGGCTGGCCCGCGGCGCGACCGGCCGCGATCTGCTGGTGAAGTTCGCCGGCTGCTACCACGGACACTCCGACGGCCTGCTGGTGGCGGCCGGTTCCGGCCTGGCCACGGCCGGACTGCCCGGCTCGGCCGGCGTCCCGGCCGCAGTGGCCGCGCAGACGGTCGTGGTGCCCTACAACGACCCTGACGCCATTCGGGCGCTCTTCGCCGAGCGTGGCGATCAGATCGCCGCGGTGATCACCGAACCGGCGGCGGCCAACATGGGCATCGTTCCCCCGGACCCGGGCTTCAACGAGTTGCTGCGTGAACTGACCAGCGCTCACGGCGCCCTGCTGATCTATGACGAGGTGCTGGTGGGCTTCCGGGTGTCGTCGGCCGGTTGGTGGGGTTTGGAGGGCCGGACAGTCAGCCCTGACCTGTTCACCTTCGGCAAGGTCGTCGGTGGCGGGATGCCGCTGGCCGCCCTCGGCGGACGGGCCGATGTGATGGATCTGCTGGCACCGTTGGGACCGGTGTACCAAGCCGGCACCTTGTCGGGGAACCCGCTGGCCACAGCGGCCGGGATCGCTACTCTGCGACTGGCGGACGAGCAGGTCTACGCCACGATCGATGCCGCCGCTGCCACTCTGTCCGCAGCCGTGAGTGCGGCGTTGTCGGCTGCGGGGGTACCGCACCGCCTGCAGCATGCCGGGTCGCTGTTCAGCATCTTCTTCGGCATCGACACTCCGGTGCGCACCTACGCCGAGGCACAGACTCAGGACGTCGCCGCCTACCGGGCGTTCTTCCACGCCATGCTCGATCAAGGCGTCGCGCTGCCGCCGTCGGCCTATGAGGCGTGGTTCATCTCGGCGGCCCACGACCAAGCCATCCTGGACGCGATCATCGCCGCCCTGCCGACGTCCGCGACCGCAGCGGCGAAGGCCATCGGCTAAGAGGTAGCGATCCCTACCCAGGAGCCGGTCTTGGTCGATCCATCGTCCAGGGTGTACTTGACCCGGTAGTAGTAGGTGGTCCCTGAGGCCATCTGGCAGGTGCCGTTGCCGAGCAGGATGGTGTTGCGCGCACACATGGCGGTCATCATCGTTGCTTGCGGGTAGGTGTAGTTCGTCGTCGCACCATTGCCCAACCGGCCATAGCTGGCAGTGCCCCAACACCACGGACGTCCGTCGAAGATGGCGCAGCTGTGCTGCGCGCCGCCGGCGATCTGCACGGCCGAGGCGGGCGACGTCGCGGTGGTGGTGACCGCCACCGGAATACCCACGCTGGTGCCGGACGAGTTGCCCAGCTGTCCGCTGGTGCCCAGGCCCCAGCAGTAGGCGGCGTCGTCAGCCACGGCGCAGGTGTGGCTGGCGCCAGACCCGATCGATGTCACACTGCCACTCATCACATTGGTGGCCACCGCCGCCGGCGAGGTCATGTTCGCGAAAGTCGAGTTGTTGCCCACCTGCCCATAGGTGTCCGAACCCCAGCAATAGGCTCGGTGATCGGCCGCGATCGCACAGGTATGGGTCGTGCCCGCGGAGATGTTGAGGACGTTCTGCGTCCCGAGTGCGCCGGACGTCAAAACCGCCCGCGGGACGTAGCTGACCGTGGTGGTGCCCAGCCCGAGCTGGCCTGATGAGTTGAGGCCCCAGCAGTAGGCGTGATCGTTGGCCACCGCACAGGTGTGGGATCCACCGGCCGTCACCGCCGTCGCCGGCAGGGTGCCCACGTCGCCATTGCTGGCGCTCACCGGCACCGAACTGTTCGCGGTGGAGTTGTTGCCCAGCTGACCGTAGTTGTTGCGCCCCCAGCACCACAGGGCGCCGCCGGTCGTGATCGCGCACGCGTGACTGGTACCGGCGCTGATGTCCTCGACGGTGTAGCCGCCCTGGTTGGCCACGAGGTTCGGTGTGGAGTAGGTGGTGGTGTCACCCGAGCCGAGTTGCCCGTAGTAGTTGTAGCCCCAGCAGTAGGCCGCACCGTCGGCGACCGCACAGGAGAAGGAGTCGCCCACGGAGATGTCAGTGGCAGTCATGGTCGCCAACGTCGGCACGATCACCGGAGTGCTGTGTACGGCAGTGTCGGTGGCCCCAATGCCGAGCTGCCCGTAGTTGTTTCGGCCCCAGCAGTAGACCTGGCCATCGGAGATGCCACAGCTGTGATCGAGTCCGGCCACGACCTTGCTGAAACCGACCGTCGGCACGCCGGAGGCGTCGGTGAGGCTTCGGTTGCCGGTGACACCCACCGTTGTCGGATTACTGCCGTCGCTGTTGAGCGAGCGCTGCACCGTGTACTGCGCGTAGGAGTCCTGGGGCTCCCCCGGAGCGGGCCAGTCCAGGGTGATGGAGTTCGCCGTCCGACTGACCAGCGAGGGGTTGACGCTGCCGCGAGACAACGTGGTGGCCTTCTTCCACGCGCTGTTCGGCGCGGTCCAGGACCCGATCGAGTAGCCCAGCCGGAAGTAGTAGTCGGTGTCCTCGCTCAGCGAGCAGTCATTGCCGACGCGCACTGAGCCGTCCGGGCATGCGGGCTCGTTCAGCAGCACGTCGGTGGGCACAGCCTTGTTCACCGACGCCCCGTTACCGACCTGCCCGCTTGTGCCGCGTCCCCAGCAGGCGGCCGGGGTAAAACCGGTGGCGCAGCTGGTGTAGCTGCCGGCCGAGACCGCCCCCACCGTTCGGGACGACAGCGTTCCCGCGGCCAGCACCGGGACGAGGCTCTGTCCGCCGCCGTTGCCAAGTTCGGTGTAGGTGCCGTCGCCCCAGCAGTACACCTGGCCGTCGGCGACCGCGCACGAGTGGCTGTAGCCCGCCGACAATGCGGTCACGGTGGCCGACATCGCCGTGGTCTGCACCGCCACGGGGTAGACCATCGCAGTGGTGGAGTTGTTGCCCAACTGACCGGTGGAGTTGTACCCCCAGCAGTAGGCCGCTCCGCTCATGATGGCGCAGGTGTGGTTGCCGCCGGCGCTGATGCTCGAGACCACCTTGCCCACGGCGACACCGGTCGCGACCACTGCTGCTGGCGCCGCGTAAGTGGTGTTGTTGTTGGTACCGAGTTGCCCGTAGGTGTTGGTGCCCCAGCAGAACGCCAGTCCGTCGGCCACCGCACAGCTGTGGATCCGGCCGGCCGACACCTCCGAGACGTTGCGATCAGCCAGGACGCCGGTGGTGTAGACCGCGGTCGGCACAATTCGCTGGGTGTTGGTGTTGTCTCCCAGTTGACGGCTGGCATTGCGTCCCCAGCAGTAGGCCTTCGCGCCAGAGACCGCACACGCGTGCACGTCACCGGCGGAGATGCTGGAAACGTCACTCAGCAAGACGAGTACCGGCACGTTGGAGTCCGTCGCGGAGTTGCGGCCCAGCTGCCCATAGCTGCCCTCGCCCCAGCAGTACGCCGCACCGGTGGACGTCCTCGCACAGGTGAAGTTGGTGCCGGCTGTCACCTGGACGACCTGTTGCCCCGATAGCAGACCGCCGACCGCGCGCGGAACGTTTGTCGTCGTGGTGGCGCCCAGCCCGAGTCCGCCGGAGGCACTCATGCCCCAGCAGTAGACGGTGCCGCGGGAGATCCCGCACGCGTGGGTGGATCCGACCGCAATATCGGTGAAGGTGAGCGCCTGTGGAGTCTGAGCTCCGGAGCCGATCTGCAATGTCGCGGTCCGGGCGGACCCGGTGTAGAACGACGTGGCGGGCGCACCGCCCGACAGCGGCGACCACGCCATCTGGTAGCTGGGCGTCGCCCAGTCGTTCGGCGGCTCCGGCTCCGACCAAGACGCGTCGATCCTGCTGATACTGGGGTCCAAGCTGGGGCTGATCGCCTCCAGGGTGCGGGCGGAGAAAGTGCCCTTGCTGTATTCGGTGTCGACGAAGGCGGCCAGCGTGGTCTGCTGTTGCCAGAACAGCGACAGGGCGGCCAATAGGCCCAGCCCGAAGGCGGTTGCCCGAGTTCTCCCGCGGGGGGAAGTCGGGAGGTAGTGCAGACCCCTCTTCACTGCGCTACCCCCCGAGCTCGCCGCTCAGCAGGCACTATGCGGGGCCTGCGTGCAGCTTGGTGACCTCGGCCGGCCAGCATTCCGGCCGAGGTCGTCTGTGGAGGCATCAGCTTCGGGCATGCCGAAGACGGCAGCCGCTGATCTTGCCTGTGAGCGTCCGCCCAAGCCCGTACCGGAGTGATGTTCATCTGCTGGTCTCCGATTCTGGCAGTAACCCGGTCAGGTATCGCGGAGGCGTCCCTGACCGGGTTAAAGCTTCGGTGGCGTCAGCTCAGTTCGAGGTGGCGGTGAACAGCCAGGTCGCAGTGCCCGTCTGTCCTTGGGTCAGCGCCGGTCCGGCGGTCACCTTGAAGCACAGGTAGGTGGCCACACCATCGGTCGTGCTGTTGGCCGGCTTGGCAACGGTGAAGGTGTTCGCCGCGCCCACCGAGCCCAGCGCGGTACCGGCCGGGACCACGGTCACGACCGGGGTCGAGGCTGCGCTGCAGCCGGCGGTAGCGGTGGTGAACATGGTGTAGGTGATGTTGGTCACCGTGCCGGTGGTCGAGGGAGCCGTGACAGTGACGGTGCCCGCGTTGGTGGAGGTCTTGAACAGGTTCACCGCGTACGGCGCGTAGACCACGTCGCCGGGCGACATCTGGGTCGCCAACGGGGAGGTGAAGGCCAGGGTCGCGGACGAACCCGAGGTGGTGTGATCAGAGAAGGTGCTCTGGTCGGTGCTGCCACGCAGATCGAAGTAGCCGCCGGTGAAGGTGCCGGTTGCGTATTCGGTATCGGTCCATGCCGCCAGGGTGGCCATGGTGCCCACGCCGACCACCACGCCGCCGGCGAGGATCGCGGCGACCTTGCGGCGTCGGCCGCGGGTGTCCTTGGAGTGTTGCTGGTTCACTTCGGTGCCCTTTCGGGTTGGGGGGTAAATCGGATGAGTACATGCAAAAAGGTATTAGAGGTGCATCAGGCGTGCAAGCGATCGACGCACCCTGTATGGCTTTTGGGGGCACGGCTTTAACCCTTGTTAACTCGGCATCCCCGCTTGTCACCCGGTGGAGGACCCCCTCTGCGACTCCCCAGCTATTGCAGCCAGAGTTTTGTCACCCGTTATGGTGACCGCAATACTCGACGCATTTTTGGAGCACCGTTCACGCATGCTGAAAATGTCCCCCTTTCGGGTGACATTTCTATTTTCGGCCACTCCCGGGCGGGCCGGATCCTCGGCACACCCACCAGCCACCGCGGGCCACACGCCGCCCTCGCACACAAGGACGGGGACGCCGGCGGCGGCTCTTCGGTGACTTTCCGGGCGCGCCACAGCGGATACGAGCACGACCCAGCCGGCCATACCGCACAGATGGCGTCACGCGCCGGCCATGGGCCTACTCGGACGCGGAGCCCTCGTCCGACCCGTCAGTCGCGGGGGCGGCCACGCCTTCGGCGTCTGCGACGTCTTTAGCGTCGGAGTCTTCGGCGTCGGAGTCTTCGGCGGCACGGGTGGGTCCGGACGGCCGACGAGGCCAGAAGGCCCAGGTGACCAGCATCGCAGCCACCACAGTCAAGCCACCGATCACATAGGGCGAACGCAGCCGGGCGATGGTCTGCGCTACTCCCGGCACCGAGTACAGCACCCGACGCACCTCGCTCACCTGATAGGGCGCAGGATCCTCCGCCAGGTTGGCATCACCCTTCATGGTGATCACATAGCCACCGGGAACGGAGTCGGACGGCCGGACGGACGTCACCCGGTGCGTGATCGGCAACGCATCCTTGCGCTCGACGGTGACCACATCACCGACCTTGACCTCGCTGGCCGGAACCCGTTGCACCACGGCAGCAGAGCCGGCCGGAATCGTCGGCGACATCGAGCCGGTCGAGAACAGGATGATCGACAGGCCCCAGATATGGGCGACGATCGCGGCGATCAGGCTCAGCAGCCCCAGGATCCCGATGAACCACAGGAGCACGTCGACGAGGTTCTGGCCGAGGCGGTACAGCAGGCTGGGCCGACCACGCCGAAGAGTGGCGGCGCCGCTGGGCTCAGAATCGGGCATGTCGGACATGGGGCTGGTCCTTCCGCTGAACAGGCCGGACGGGGGTCTCCCCCGCCCGGCCCGATTGCCTCAGCTTAGTTGGAGGTTGCGGTGAACAGCCACGTCGCCGAGCCGGACTGCCCCTGAACCAACCCACTCCCCGCAGTCACCTTGAAACACAGGTAGGCCGGAGCGCCATCAGCGGAGTGATCCGCAGGAGGAGCCGCCAAGGTGATGGGGGTGGCCGCCCCGACACCACCCAAGGCGGTGCCGGCCGGCACGATCGCCGTGCCAGTGGAAGCGGCATTGCAGCCAGCCGTCGCGGTCTTGATCACGGTGTAGCTGACGTTGGTGATCGTGCCCGTGACCGCTGCGGGCGTGATCGCCACAGTGGCCCCATTGGTGGAGGCGCGGTCAAGCCGCAGCGCATAGGCCGAGTAGACCACGTCGTTGGGCGACATCTGGGTCACCAGCGGGCTGGTGAAGGGCAGCGTCGCCGCCGCACCGATCGTGGTGTGCTCGCTGAAGTTGGTCTGATCGGTTGAGCCCTGGAAGACGAGCTTGCCTCCCGTGAAGGTGCCGGTGGCGTATTCGGTGTCGGTCCAGGCAGCCAAAGTGGCCATGGTCCCCACACCGACCACCACACCGCCGGCGAGGATCGCGGCGACCTTGCGCCGCCGTCCCCGATTATCTACGGGTCGCGCGTCACTCATGTCAGTGCCTTTCTCTTACAGAAGTCCCTAACTTGCTGGATGAGTAGGAACACGGTATCGAAAGGCGTATTAGTACTACAACACTTTACTTAGCAGACCAACACCGCCCACAGGGCCGGCGCCATCCGCGTTTCACCTAGTCCCAGCCACACACGGGCGATTCGCGCGACCCACGCCGGCGGGCCCGAAAGCACTGAGTGATTTGCCTGGTCCCCCTCACGGGGGACATTAATCAACGGCCCAATGGTCCCCGAAATAGGGACATTCCCTTCCGCTTGTCACCCGCATTGGTGACCGGCCGCAATGGCTATTCGGCAGCGGCGGTGAACTGCCAGGTGACTGAACCGGTCTGCGTCTGCGCCGCCGAGGAGGCCAGCTCGACCCGAATGCACAGGTGCAGGTGAGCGGCCTTGCCGTCACTGCCAGGCGCCAACAGGAACGCCTCAGTGGAGGTTCCGTCGACCGTCCGCGGCGCAACCACGACAGCCGCCGACGCCCAGGAGGCCCGGCACTTGGTCGCATCGGTGGTCCGACGCACTTCGTAGCTCAACTTCGAGCCATCGCCATCACCCAGCACCGGATTCATCCGCACCCACGCACTAGTGGCCCCACCGCCGCGCAGCGCGAGGTCGTAGCCGAAGTAGGCCGACTCGCCTGGCTGAAGGCCGTCGTAGAGAGCAGGATCGGTGAGCGAAGCAGCTTCGGAGTAGCTCGAGTGGTCCGCAAGTGCACCCTGCCCAGCCGGGGCGGCGACCAAGTCGATCTGCCCCAGACCGGGGATGATCTCGAAGCCGGCCATCTGCTGAGCCGCGAGGGCTGCAGAAGTGAGGCCGGTCGTCGAGATCACCGCACCAGCGACTCCAGCGAGCACCTGACGCCCCAGGCGCCACAGTCGCTTCGTAACATAAGTGTTGGCGGACACGTCTGTCACTTTCCTTGATTCAGTCACCTCGATTTCCGAGGCACTTTCAGCCTAGGGCGCATTCACCGCCTCACGAAACCCCCACCGGTATTCGCCACCTGGC
>CAZLJN010000009.1:0-18964 GCA_964559815.1 uncultured Propionibacteriaceae bacterium | reverse complement strand
AGAACGACATCCTCAAAGAGTTCATGGTGCGCAACACCTACATCTACCCGCCGACCCCGTCCATGCGGATCATCGCCGACATCTTCGCGTTCACAAGCGCGAATATGCCGAAGTTCAACTCGATCTCAATCTCCGGCTACCACATGCAGGAGGCGGGGGCGACCGCAGACATCGAGATGGCCTACACGCTGGCCGATGGCGTGGAGTACATCCGTGCGGGGGAGTCTGTGGGACTGAAGGTTGATCAGTTCGCGCCGCGGCTGAGCTTCTTCTGGGCCGTGGGCATGAACTTCTTCATGGAGGTCGCCAAGTTCCGCGCCGCCCGGATGCTGTGGGCCAAGCTCGTCCGCGAGTTCGGGCCGACGAACCCGAAGTCGATGAGCTTGCGCACGCACTCGCAGACCTCGGGTTGGTCGCTGACCGCCCAGGACGTGTTCAACAACGTCTCGCGGACCTGCCTGGAAGCCATGGCCGCGACCCAGGGCCACACCCAGTCGCTGCACACCAACGCCCTGGACGAGGCGATCGCGCTGCCCACCGACTTCTCCGCTCGGATCGCCCGCAACACCCAGCTGTTCATTCAGCAGGAGTCGGGGACGTGTCGGGTGATCGACCCGTGGGCGGGAAGCGCCTACGTCGAGAAGCTGACCTACGACCTGGCCGCCAAGGCCTGGGAGTTGATCCAGGAGGTCGAGGCTGCCGGTGGCATGGCCAAGGCCATCGAGGCGGGCATTCCGAAGATGCGCATCGAGGAGGCTGCGGCTCGCACCCAGGCTCGGATCGATTCGGGACGTCAGCCGCTGGTCGGCGTGAACAAGTACACCGTCGAAAACGATGTGCTGCCCGAGGTGCTGAAGGTCGACAACTCCAAGGTGCGCGGTCAGCAGATCGAGAAGCTGAACCGGCTGCGGGCCGAGCGCGATCAGGCTGCCTGTGAGGCGGCGCTGGCCAAGCTCACCTGGGCTGCCGGCAACCCGGACTCGACCGACCCGGAGCGCAACCTGCTGAAGCTGGCCATCGACGCGGCCCGCGCCAAGGCCACCGTCGGGGAAATCTCCGACGCGCTGGAGCAGGTGTTCGGGCGCTACACGGCCAACATCCGTACGATTTCGGGTGTGTACAGCTCTGAGGTTGGTTCGACCGATGCGGTCGCGAAGGCTCGTGCACTGGTTTCGGAGTTTGAGGCGGCCGAGGGTCGTCGTCCGCGCATCCTGGTGGCCAAGATGGGCCAGGACGGTCACGACCGGGGACAGAAGGTGATCTCGACCGCGTACGCCGACCTCGGCTTCACCGTCGATGTTGGCCCGCTGTTCCAGACGCCGGAGGAGACCGCCCGTCAGGCGGTGGAGTCCGACGTCCATGTGGTCGGGGTGTCGTCTCTTGCCGCAGGGCACTTGACTCTGGTGCCGGCGCTGCGCAAGGCGCTGGACGAGTTGGGCCGTCCGGACCTGATGATCGTGGTCGGTGGAGTAATCCCCCCTGCCGATTTCGAGGAGCTCTACGCCGCGGGGGCAGACGCGATCTACCCGCCCGGCTCGGTGATCCCCGAGTGCGCGATCGACATGCTGACCAAGCTGCGCGAGCGGCTCGACGCCGTCTGATCTGGGCGCGGCGTGGGCGAGGAGAAGCCACCGATCTGGCTGGAGTCCGACTTCAATGTCGGCCCGCAGTACGGCCAGGCCTCCGCGCCCAAACGCCCTGCTGTACCCCGTCGTGAACTGGACGTGCCTGCTCTTGCCGAGCAGGTGCGCGCCGGCTCCCGCGGGGCGATCGCTCAGGCGATCACCCTGGTGGAGTCGAGCAAACCGGCCCACCATGCCAAGGCTGTGGAGTTGCTGCGGATCCTTCGCCCGGACACGGGCAAGGCCATCCGGGTCGGCATCTCCGGCACCCCTGGTGCCGGCAAGTCGACCTTCATTGATGCACTTGGTCGCCGCCTGATCGCTGACGGCCACCGCATTGCGGTACTCGCGGTTGACCCGACCTCAGCCAAGACCGGCGGTTCAATCCTCGGCGACCGGACCCGAATGGGGGAGTTGGCGCAATCGGATGCCGCCTTCATTCGCCCCTCACCTGCCGGCTCCCACCTGGGTGGCGTCGCCCGAGCCACCCGGGAGTCGATGCTGGTGCTGGAAGCTGCCGGCTATGACGTGGTGCTGGTCGAGACCGTGGGTGTCGGTCAGTCCGAGGTGGCTGTGGCCGGCATGGTGGACACGTTCCTGCTGATCACCTTGGCCCGCGCCGGGGATCAGTTGCAGGGGATCAAGCGCGGCATCCTGGAGATGGCCGACGTGATCACGGTCAACAAGGCCGACGGCGACCACGAACGCGAAGCCCGGGTGGCGGCGCGGGAGTTGTCGATTGCCATCAAGCTGATCAACTCCGACCCTCACGCCGTGCCGCCGCCGGTGCTGACCTCGTCGTCGCTGACCGGCGCCGGCCTGGACGAAATCTGGCACGCCATCGTCGACCACCGCGGACGCCTGGAAGAGTCGGGCGAACTGGACGCCCGCCGCGCCCGACAACAACGCGACTGGCTCTGGGCCCTGGTCCAAGGCGACCTCGAAGACGCCCTCCGCAACTCCCCGGCCGTGAAAGCCATCCGCGCCACCCTGGAAGCCGACGTCGAATCCGGCGACCTCAGCGCCCTGGAAGCCTCCCAAGCCATCCTCGCCGCCTTCGCCGCTGATGCCACCACGCTGTTCCCCTTAGGGGCGGTGGCTGAGTATCCGTCCGGCTAACCGATCTCGAACGCCCCAGCATAGGGAGAGTGTCTCCCTAGCGGCTGCGGTCGAGATCAGTTCGACTATCAGCGTGGGCAGGTAGGGTTGGTGTCCGGCCTTCCCGGTAGCCATGAGTGCCAGAGCCAATCGTTGCTACCCTCTGGCACACACAGCCTCCACGAGAGAATCTCGGCTCGTGGTCGGACTTGTGGAACTCGAGTACGGGTGTTGATTAAGAGCACGTCATACGGCCCTTGTATGAGGTAGGCCGCCTGTGTCTCGCTGGTCGTCTTCACTTCGTATGGGGCAGAAAAGGTTGCCGGAGATGTCATCGCGATAATTACCATGGACCCCATTGCGGTCCAGGCCTGGGTAGCCATTTCCCACTCGCGGGAAGGTCTCAGCGCCTTCAACCGCGCATTGATCTTCTTGCTCAGAGTCGCGCGGTCATCCTTCGACAGACTTACGGCGTGACGCGCCTGACCGGCCAGCTTTCTCAGTTTAGTATCAAGGTGATCCTGGTTGTCCCGACCCCAGCTCTCAAGGCCACTCTCAGTGGTCTCGATGGAGGCCTTGGCGGCGAAGAAGAACCGTGCGCGAACGATCAAATAGGCGGCCGCCATCATGAGGATTACGAGCCCAGGAACGACCTGGCTGAACAGTGTGACGCCGAAGGGCAGTGCCCACATCCAAATGCTTCTCATCCTCGCGGAGGTCCGTGGGCTTGCGATCGATCCGGAACCCCAGATGAGGACGGCAGGCACCGACAGTGCCACTATGTTCGCAAGGGTCATTGCGGCGAGGCCCGCCAGGGAGGAGCGCTCCAGTATGGCAGCAACGTAGTGGGGATCGCCATAAAAGCTAATGGAGATCTTGAAGAACGTGATGGCCAATGCTGTGAAGGCTCCGAGCCCCGCCATTTGAGTCAACCTCAGGAGCAACTGTCGGTTCGTCTCTCGACTCTTGAGCAGATCACGCGGCCAGGGTTTGGGTGGGAGCAAGAACGTGCGCACTCGCAAGATGCGCCATTTTGAGCGTTGACTACGTGCCACAGTGCAAGAGAATAATGAGACGGCACGGCAATCTGTCTACTGGTCGCACACATCGAGCGTCGCGTGTGAGGGAGACCCCCTCTGCGCCCTGTGAACTCGCTGAGGTGTCCTTGTGTTGGCCCTTCTCTGCTGCGCCCGAGTCCACGTTGGGTTTCGTTGGCTGTTGGCTGTTGGCTGTTGGCGGGGGCGACGCCCGGCGTGTACGCATCAAGACGAAGGCACTCAAACGCAGGCTCATGCCTCGACGCTTGACGCTCGCCCAGGCCCTGTTTGACCTGCCCCCGGCGGCAATACGCCACCGATCCCAGGTCTCTGCCGCGCCGCGCCACAGCAGGTCCAACTCGATCTGCCTCTCAATCCCCTTCGGCCCCATCGCAGTCGGCCCACCCGGTGGGTTCCCCCGCTCCCCGAGTCGGTGAAGCCAGGACGGTGCGGTGACGACTGGCTTCCCGTTGTCGTCGATGTGGACCTGCCAGTGGTCGCGGCGGGTGGCCTTGGCGGGTTCGATCACGCCGTGCTGGTGGCGCAACAGGGCCAAGTTCCCGGGCGGTATTCGGCCGCCGTTCCGCCAGCGCATGATGTGATGGCCGGTCGCTACTTCGTCCGGAGTTTCAGCGCGAGGGCAGCGGCCAACCGCTCGGGTGTTGAGGCAGCGCCCAGTTCGAGACTGACGGCAATCGTGCGGCCGGTGGAGTCGGGTATCTGCGCGCGGAGGGTTGGTTCGGCGAGCAGGGTCTCTCGCAGCCTCTCGGGGAAGTAGAAGGTGACGCGGAGGAGTCCGGGCTCGACGCGCATCCAGGCGATCGTTCGGCGCCGATCGGTTACCTTCGCTAGCCAGCCGCCGTCTCGGTAGTACCGCCACTCCATCGTGACTCCGGCGGCCTCGAATGCCGCCACTGTCTGCGGCCACACGGGGGCGGCGTCGCCCAGCGCGGCGGCAATGCTCGCCGGTCTCGGGGGAGTCGACTCATCGCTGAACGCTTGTCCCAAACCCGTACCCATACCCACACCCCGACCCTAGAACCTTCACTGTGGCCCCACCACGCCCTCGTCGAACCCGGGCGTGCTGACGCGCCTCACAGCAACGCCAACTCAATCTCTCCGGCAACCTCATCTGGCCCCGCCGCCATCGGCTCATCCGGTGGACTCCCTCTCTTGCCGAATCGTTGAAGCCGGGCGGGTGCCGTGAGCACGGGCTTCCCATCGTCTGCGATGTGAACCTGCCATTGGTCTCGTCGGCTGTCTTTGGCGGGTTCAACAACGCCGTGGTGGTGGTGACACAAGAGGACCAAATTTCCCAGCGAAGTCCGGCCGCCGTTCCACCACGGCTGGATGTGGTGGGCTTCGCAGGATTCGGGGCGGACTTCGCAGCCGGGGAAGGCGCAGTGGCCGTCGCGCAGAATCAGCGCACTCCGGATGGCGGGCGTGACCAGGCGGCTGGCGCGGCCCACGTCCAACACCTCAGACGCACCACCGAGTACGGCGGGGATGAGTTCGGCGTCGCAGCACAGGCGGCGCAGTTCTCCGGCCGGGAGGGGCTGGTCGTCGCTGATGAGTCCGGCGCCGGCGGCTTGCTGGTGGAGTTGTTGGTAGTCGAGCTTGACCAGCACCCGTGCGCTCCCCAAGCCGGGCTCAGGCTTCGCGTTGGCGGCGTTGTGGCATAGGGAGATGAGGGCGTCGGCTTGGCGTTGGTCGTAGCTGGGCCGATCCGCCAACGACTCACCCGCGTCGAGGCTGGCGCGGCGGTTCTTCTCCCGGTGTGCGGTGATCAGTGCTTGGAACCGTTCACCTTCGGCCAGGGGCAGGGAGCCTTCGAAGCGCAGCGAGCCGCCGTTGGGGAAGAAGCGGAGGAATCGGGCGCGGTGGGCTTGTTCGGCCTGGCGTTGCAGCCGAGTCTCCAGCAGATGCTCGGCGTCGGCCGGGGCGACCTTGCGCAGCACTTGCCCGGCCGCGCGGGCGAGCTGTCCGGCGTCGAGGTGGGTGGCGAGGCTGACGAGTTCGTGGGCGGCTTGCTGTTTTTGGGTGGCGTCCAGTTGCGGGCTGATGCTGTTCAGAACTTTGCCGATGGCGGTGGCTTGGTTGGTGTTGATGCTGCCGGCGGTGGCGGCCTGGCTGATCAGGGGATGTTCGGTGAGGGTGCGGGCGGCGAACACGTCGCGGGCGGCTTCTTTGGCTGAGCACACTTCTTGGGTCGCGATCCAGGATGTGATAGGGGTACCGACGGCTTGTTCGGCGGCCTGATGAGTCTCGGCCTCGGCAGTCAGGACTCCGGTGAGGGCTTGCAGCCGGCTCTGTGCGGTGCGGGCGGTGCGCAGCCAGGCCAGGCGTTGCTCGGGCGGCAGATCGGACCGGCGGGAATCAATGCGGTCGAGCAACGTGAGGATCTGCTCCAACGCCGTTCCGGCGGGGAGGAGTTCGCTGCTGCGGTTCATGAATACAGTCTGACAGTCGCCACTGACAAAATAGAACGCGTGTGCGAAATCTGTGGATAAGTTCTTTGTGAACCTGGCGTGGCTTCGGCGAGCTCAACCCAAGGGTTTCGGTGGGATCGATCAGCGGGGTTTCGACACGGCCGCTTCGCGGCCTGCTCAACCAGCGGCGGAGGTGGGCGCCTGCTCAATCGGCGGCGGGAGGTGTCGACGCGGCCGCTGCGCGGCCTGCTCAGTCAGTGACTGGGGTAGGGCCCGCTCGACCAGCGCCGGGGCGCGCGGGGGATGGCTCCTCGGGTGTTCAGGTGTGGCGGACAGCATCCCCGACGCATCTGTCCCAGGTGGGTGGGGCGGGAAGCGTCCCGGCGTCCCTGCTGGCTTCCCGGTGTGGAGGAAGCCTTCGCCGTTGAGGCTGGTGACGGTGATCTGGTCGCCATCGTGGTGGGCGGGGAAGTGGTCGGCGCCTCGGCAGGCCTGGGCGGGTGTGCAGTCCGCCTGCCCGTCAGGTAGCGGGAGGCCGGCTGCGCTGGGGAGGGGTGCGGATGCGATCCCTGACCGCCGTGCATCTTCCGTGGCGGCCCTGAGCTGCCGCCGACTGCAACTAGTCGCCGACAGCTCAGGGCATTGCGAGGGAGCCTGGCTTGGGGGTCAGCCCCTCCTGGTGGTGACGGAGAGGTCGGTGTAGCCCGAGGTCTTCACGATCATGGCCATTGAGTCGGTCCCAAGGAATGAGGAGAAGGTCAGGGTGAGGTGGAACTCCTGGTCAGACGCCCGGAAGGGTTCAGACACCTGTGCGCTAGCGAAGGGAATGGTCAGTCCCTGGTCGTAGGCGCGGTAGATCGATGTCACATTTCGTGAGCTCGACTCGTGAACGGTGCCGTAGTCAACCCGCATGTGGATGTCGCCGATGACGTGGTCGGCAGAAACAAAGCAGTCCGTGACGGTGATGCTGTATTGGGTGCGCGTGATGACGCATTGGGAAATCCCGCCACTAGCTGTCAGGTTGGCGGCGCCCATGCTGGCGGTGGATGCGGGTGCCTTCGGGATCTGTCGCTTCGTGGCGATGATGGACCCATCGGCGAAGGTCCACACCTTGACCTTGAACCGACCACTGGTCCAAGTTTTGGTCTTCTTCGCCTTCGCGGTCGGCTTCAGGGAGTCCCAGCGTTTGCCGGCCTTCAGCTTTGCGATCAGCTTGTCCTGGGTCTTCTTCGAGACGCGGTAGGTCTTCCACTTGGCCCGCATCTTCTTGATCGCTGAGGCGCTGACCTTCACTGCGGCAGGTTGGATGTTCGCTACCGAGGCGGGGGTTGCCACTACTGAGGCAGCTGTACCAGAGGCGTGGGCTGGTGCGCCCGGCAGTGCGGACAGGCCGATCACCACCAACGCGGCGGCGGCCAGTCGGAGCTGCTTGGTGCTTCTTGAGTTGAGCAAGATTCCTCCTGTGGGATGGGTAGGCCGGAGCGGTGTCGCTCAGGCCGCCTTTCCACCCTGCCATTCAGTGAACAGTGTTCGCAATGTGGTGGCCGGTGGCGTCTCGCCAGGTGGGTGGCCACGCCGCTGAGGCCACCTTCATCACAAATGTGTATCAGGTTGTCCCCAGTTGCCTGAAGCGCCAGACGCGACCGCCTCGGTGGGCATAGTGTGCTGCGTGCCGCACCGGTAGCGGACGGCACAGAAATGACTTGCCAAGGAGGCATTCGTGAAGAAGTCTTTGATCGTTGTTAGCGCGGTCGGCGCGCTGGCTCTGGCTCTGGGTGGGTGCGCAACGCCGCCTCCCTCTGGAGGGGCATCCTCAGGTGCTCCCGCTTCGGCATTCAAGGCCTGCATGGTGTCTGACGCGGGTGGCTTCGATGACAAATCCTTCAACCAGACTTCCCACGACGGTCTGGTGAAGGCCAAGACCGACCTCGGCGTCCAGACCGCCGAAGTTCAGTCCAAGGCCACCGCTGACTACGCCGGCAACGTCCAGGCCATGGTCGACGCCAAGTGCAACATCATCGTGACCGTCGGCTTCAACCTGGGCGACGCGACCCTGGCTGCGGCCAAGGCCAACCCGGACGTGAAGTTCGCGATTGTCGACTTCGCCTACAAGGAGGCTCCGGCGAACCTGAAGGGCCTGACCTTCAACACCGCCGAGCCGGCTTTCACCGCTGGTTACCTGGCCGCTTCGCTGACCAAGACCGGCAAGGTGGGCACCTTCGGTGGCGCGCCGTACCCGACCGTGACGATCTTCATGACCGGCTTCGCTCAGGGTGTCGCGTACTACAACACCCAGAAGGGCAAGGACGTCAAGGTCCTCGGTTGGGACGACGCCAAGAAGGACGGCTCCTTCATCCCCGGCCAGAACCCGTTCGTTGACGTGGCCGGTGGCAAGCAGGTCGCCAACAACCTGGTGGCTCAGGGCGCCGATGTGCTGCTCCCCGTCGCCGGTAGCGCCGGCGAAGGTGCGCTGCAGGTCGCTCAGGCCAGCAACGGCAAGGTCTCCTCGATGTGGGTCGACACCGACGGCTGCGTCAGCCAGGCCAAGTACTGCCCGGTGATCCCGACCTCGGTCGGCAAGGGCATGGACGTGTCCGTGTTCCAGGCGATCAAGGACGCCAAGGAAGGCACCTTCACCTCTGATGTCTACGTTGGCACCCTGGCCAACTCGGGCGTCTACATGGCTCCGTTCCACGAGTGGGACTCCAAGGTGAGCGCTGAGACCAAGGCTGAGCTGGACAAGATCAAGGCCGATATCACTTCGGGCGCGATCAAGATCAAGTCCTAAGAACTATCGAGCGGGAGGAGGGGAGCCTCGGCCCCCTTCCTCCCGCTTCGTCTCTACTTCTGAAAAGATCGCCACGTGAGCGTCAACCACTCCGCGGGGCTCGAACTCCGCGCCATCACCAAGAAGTTCGGAACCTTCACCGCCAACGACGCCGTGAACCTGAACGTCAAGCCTGGTGAGATCCACTGCCTCCTGGGGGAGAACGGGGCCGGTAAGTCGACCTTGATGAACGTCCTCTACGGCCTGCTGCAGCCCGATGGGGGGCAGATCCTCCTCGATGGCGAGGAGAAGCATTTCGCCAATCCCAAGCAGGCGATGGCCGCCGGTATCGGGATGGTCCACCAGCACTTCATGTTGGTCGAGGTGTTCACCGTCGCCGAAAACATGATCCTCGGACGGGAACCCGGGGCGATCCTCGATCTCGGTGCGGCGCGGGCGAAGGTGAAGGAGCTTTCGCAGCGCTACAACCTCCCCGTCGACCCGGACGCGGTCGTGGAAGAGCTTCCCGTCGGTATCCGTCAGCGCGTCGAGATCCTCAAGGCGCTGGCCAACGACGCCACCTACCTGGTGCTGGACGAGCCCACGGCCGTCCTGACCCCGCAGGAGATCGATGACCTGATGGTGGTCATGCAGAATCTCCGCGACGACGGCAAGGGCATCGTCTTCATCACCCACAAGCTGCGCGAGGTGCGCGCCATTGCCGATCGCATCACCGTCCTGCGGCGCGGAAAGATCGTCGGCGAGGCGGAGTTGGGCACGTCCGAGGCGAAGTTGGCCGAGATGATGGTCGGCCGGGCGGTCGACCTTCAGATCACCAAGCCGCCGGCCAAGGTGGGCGCGCCGCGGCTGCGGGTCGAGGACGTCACCGTCACCGACCACGCCGGCGTGGTCGTGGTCGACTCCCTGGACTTCGAGGTCGCCGGTGGCGAGATCCTGTGCGTGGCCGGCGTCCAAGGCAACGGGCAGTCGGAGTTGGCCGATGCGCTGCTGGGGCACACGACCGTGACCAACGGAAAGATCACGCTGGACGGGGTGGACATCACCCATTCGAATCCCCGAGCGACGATCCACGCGGGCATGGGGTTCGTCCCCGAAGATCGCCAGCATGACGGATTCGTCGCCAAGTTCACGGTGGCTGAGAACCTCGTGCTCAACCGCTATCGCGACCAACCGTTCGCCCACGGGATGGCGCTCGACCTGAAGCAGATCGCCAGCAACGCCACCGCGCTGGTGGAGCAGTACGACATCCGCACCGAGTCGATCGCCAAGCTTGCCGGTCAGTTGTCCGGCGGCAATGCCCAGAAGCTGGTGCTCGCCCGTGAGCTTTCCCGTGACCTCGCCGTGCTGGTGGCCAGTCAGCCGACCCGTGGGGTGGATGTGGGCGCCATCGAGTTCCTCCACCGGCGCATCGTCGCCGAACGCGACGCAGGCGCGGCCGTGATCATCTTCTCCACCGAACTCGAGGAGGTGGAGGCGCTCGCTGATCGGGTGCTGGTGATGTACCGCGGCCGCAGCGTCGGCATCGTTGCGCCGAACACGCCGCGCGACGTCCTGGGGTTGATGATGGCGGGCATCTCGTACGAGGAGGCCAGCGCTGGTGCTGCTGCCGACGTCGCTGGAAGGGAACAGTCGTGACTAAGTCAGCATCCTGGCAGGGGGCCGTGCGCGCCCACGTCGCCGAACGGTGGCGCGAGTGGGCCATCACGGTCGCGGCCGTCGTCCTTGCCCTGATTGTCGGCGCCATCTTGATGGTGGTCGCCGACCCGCAGGTGTCGGGCAACTTCGCCTACCTCTTCACTGCGCCCGGACTGGCCCTGGGTGGCGCCTGGGCGAAGGTCAGCGGTGCCTACACCGCATTGGCGTTGGGGGCGGTGGGTAGTCCGCAGGCAATCGCCTTGGCGACCTCGAAGGCGGCGCCGCTGATCTGTGCCGGCCTCGGTGTCGGGCTCAGCTTCCGGGCCGGTCTGTTCAACATCGGTGCCCAAGGCCAGGCCATCTGGGGATCGATCCTCGCGGCCTGGGTGGGCTTCAGCCTCGAACTGCCCTACGGTCTGCACCTGGTCGTGGCGATCGTCGCCGGCGTCCTGGGCGGCGCCGTCTGGGGCGGCATCGTGGGCTGGCTGAAGGCGAAGACCGGCGCGCACGAGGTGATCGTCACCATCATGATGAACTACATCGCCGCCGGCATGCTGGCGTGGTTGCTCACGCTGCCGTCCTTCCTCCAGCCGGGCCGCGTCGATCCGATCTCGCCCCCGATCCATCCCACGGCGGCCTTGCCGGGCTTCTTCGGCCAGCTCCACCTCGGCTTCGTGCTCGCGCTGGGTGCTGCCGCCGTGGTCTGGTGGCTGTTGGAGCGCTCGACGACCGGCTTCGCCATCCGCGCGGTGGGCTTGAACCCGAATGCCGCGGCCACTGCCGGTATGAGCGTGGCCTCCACCACCGCGATCACTCTCACCCTCGCCGGGGCGCTAGCCGGCTTGGCCGGCGTCCAGTACGCGCTGGGCCCGAGCGCCAACGGCAGTGCGGTGCCACTCACCCTCGGCCTGGTCGGCACGGTCGGCTTCGACGCCATCACGGTGGCGCTGCTGGGTCGTTCGCGTCCGTTGGGCATCGTCTTCGCGGGCCTGCTGTTCGGTGGCCTCGACGCCGGCGGGCTCGCCATGCAGAGCATGGTGCAGACCCCGTTGACCCTGACCATGGTCCTGCAGGCGGTCGTAGTGTTGTTCGTTGCCGCACCGTCGCTGGTGACCACCTTGGTGCCGTTCCTGAAACAGCGACGGACGCCGGCACCTGCGCTTGTGGGGGGCGAAGCATGATCACCACCATCACTCCTTCGGACCTGATCGTCCCGATCGCCACCGTGGAAGCTCCGGACGCCCGACGCGCCAGGATCACCACCTCGGTGTTGATCCTGGTCATCGGGATCGCGTTCCTGATCCTGTCCTTCAGCACGGGACCGGTCGGCGCCTTCACGCTGTCGGACGCCTTCGAGGCGGTCCAGTTGCCGTCCATCACGGTGCCGGCCCTGCCGATGGTGGTGGGTTCCGCCATCGTCTGTCTTCTGGCCGGTGCCGGCCTCCTGAGTGGTCGCCTGCCGTCGGTGTGGCGACGGGTGGCCGCGGTTGCTGCCGCGGTGGCGGTGCTGACCGGGTTCCTTTCCTGGGCGTCGTCCACCAGTTCGTTGCCGTTCCCCATCGCCAATCAGCTCGCCGGCACTGTAGCCCTGGCCACCCCGCTGGTCCTGGGTTCGTTGGCCGGCACCATCGGTGAACGAGCCGGTGTGGTGAACGTGGCGATCGAGGGCCAGTTCCTGAACGCGGCCTTCTCGGCCGCCGTCGTGGGCTCGATCACCGGATCGATCCCGGCGGCACTGTTCGCAGCCGTGTTCGCCGGTGTCCTCACCGCCGTGCTCCTGGGCCTGTTCGCCATCAAGTATCTGGTCGATCAGGTCGTGCTCGGTGTGGTCATCAACCTGCTGGCCTCCGGTCTGACCGGCTTCCTGTTCGACCAGCTGGTACAGCCGAACTCGTCCACGCTCAACTCGGCCCCGATCATGACGAGCATCCCGTTGGGCCCGTTGGCCGACATCCCGCTGGTCGGCCGCATTCTGTTCAATCAGACGATCCTGGTGTACCTCGCGGTGATCTCCGTGGTCGTGGTGTGGATCCTGCTGTTCAAGACCCGCTGGGGTCTGCGAGTCCGCGCGGTCGGCGAACACCCCAAGGCCGCCGATACCGTCGGCATCTCGGTCAACCTGGTGCGCTGGCAGGCCATTCTCGTCGGCGGCATCTTCGCCGGCCTGGGTGGTGCCTTCTTCACCGTGGGTTCGACCGGTACCTTCGTCAAGGATCTGACCGCCGGCAACGGCTTCATCGCCCTGGCCGCCCTGATCATGGGACGGTGGCATCCGCTGCGTGCGGCGATGATGGCGCTGTTCTTCGGCTTCGTCACGCAGATGGCTTCGCAGTTGCAGACCCTGTCGACCCCGGTACCCAGCCAGTTCCTGCTGATGCTGCCCTACGTCGCCACGATCATCGCGGTGGCCGGGCTGATCGGTCGGACCCGGGCCCCTGCTGCCGACGGACAGCCGTACGTGAAATGAGCCCGGTCGACTTCGAGGAGTTGCGGGCCCGCGCCATCGCGATGGCGGCGCGGGCCTACGCCCCCTACTCCCACTTCCCGGTCGGTGCAGCCGCCCTCGTCGATGACGGACGGATCGTGGCCGGCTGCAATGTGGAGAACGCCGCCTATGGCGTCACGTTGTGCGCCGAGTGCGGGATGGTGAGTGAACTGATCGCCACCGGCGGCGGACGTCTGGTGGCCGTCACCTGCTGCAACGGGCTGGGGGAGCGGTTGATGCCGTGCGGACGGTGCCGCCAACTCCTGCACGAACACGGCGGCGACGCGCTGCTGGTCGACACCCCGCTGGGAGTCCAGCCGATGAGCCAGGTGCTGCCGCAAGCCTTCGGCCCCACCGACATCACCCACGTGACGGAGAAGAAATGACCGTTGACCTGAGCACCTGCGTGCGGCTGCCCAAGATCGCCCTGCATGACCATCTGGACGGCGGGCTGCGTCCGGCCACCATCATCGAGCTGGCCGCCGAAGTAGGCCACCAGCTGCCCAGCACCGACGCCGAGGAGTTGGGCCGCTGGTTCTACACTGCCGCCGATTCCGGCTCGCTGGTGCGCTACCTGGAGACCTTCGCCCACACCGTCGCGGTGATGCAGTCCGCCGCCGCGCTGCGCCGGGTGGCTCGCGAGTTCGTCGAGGACCAGGCCGCCGACGGGGTCATTCACGCCGAAGCCCGGTGGGCGCCCGAACAGCACCTGGCCGGCGGACTCAGCCTGGCCGAGACCGTCGAAGCCGTCCGGGACGGCCTGGCCGAGGGCGTGGCTGCGGCCGCCGCCGCCGGGCACACCATCAGCGCCACCCAACTGGTCACCGCGATGCGGCACGTGCCCCAGCCGACCACCGAGATCGCCGAACTCGCGGTGGCCTACCGCAATGACTCGGTCGCCGGGTTCGACATCGCCGGCGCCGAGGACGGCTTTCCGCCCGAGCGGTTCGCCGCCTCGTTCGCCTACCTGCGCGACCACGACATGCCTTTCACCATCCACGCCGGCGAAGCCGCCGGAGTCGAATCGATCCGAGGGGCCGTCGCTCAAGGCGCCTGGCGAATCGGCCACGGCGTCCGGCTGGTCGAGGATTTCGGCGCCGACGGCACCTTGGGGGAGTTGACCCAGGAGATCCTCAATCGGCGGATCCCGCTGGAGGTCGCACCGTCGTCCAATCTGCAGACCGGGATCGCCACCCGGATGGTCGATCACCCGTTCGGACGGCTGGCCGAGGTCGGCCTGGACGTGACCATCAACTGCGACAACCGGTTGATGAGCGCCACCACGATGAGTCGGGAGTTCTTCCTGCTCAGCGAGGCTTTCGGCTACGACCTAGACGACCTGGAGCAGTTCAGCCTGAACGCGGCCCACGGCTCCTTCCTGCCCGCTGAGGAGCGGCTGATGCTGGTCGATCGGGTGCGTCACGGGTTCGCTGCCCTGCGTCACTGATTCAGACCGAAGGCGCACCGACGGGTGTGAGTCGGGGAGGGGAGAACTCTCCTTGCCCGGCCTCGGTGAACAGTGGTCACATTCTCTCGGAGGCCAACCTCGGTTGGGCGATAACAAGGGAGAACAGAATGAAGCGTTGGATGAGTGTGTTCGCTGCGGCCGCTGTGGCGGTCTCTTCGGCCATGGTGTTCGCGGTGCCTCAGGCCCAGGCGGTGAGTTCGAAGACCTGGTGCGATCCGGGCAGCACCACCAGTGGGGGCCGCTGCATCACGGTGAGCAACCCCAAACACCACGAGAAGATCCTGGACACGTTGCCGGTTCGCAACAAGTCGAAGAAGATCACGACCCACAACACCTGCGAGTGGTCCGATTCAGTGAGCGTGGGCCTCACGCTCGGCTACAAGGCCGGCGCCAGCGTGGAGGCGAGCGTCTTCAAGTTGGCCTCGGCTCAGGTGAATGTCGAGCTGTCGGCCCAGATGAGCATGTCAGCCTCCACTGCACGCAGGATTGCCGGCGACTTCACGCTGAAGCCGGGCCAGTCCCTCTACTGCCACCGGACGTTCGGCTATTACACCTACGACGTGAAGGTGACCGAGTGGGGTTCTGATCACAAGATGCGGACCAAGACGACCACCGCCAAGGTGCCCTACACCTTGGGTGCGCTCTTCACGGACAACTGAGCTAGCTGCTGACGAGGCCGCCCGGGTCATCGTCCTGCCGAGGGCAGGGCGATGCCGGGGCGGCCTTCGTCGTTCTCGGGCGTGACCAGGTTGATCGGGCCCTTCACGAGTCGCCGCGCTGCGGCACTGGGCGTGCCGGCTCGCACGACAGAGCGTTGCGAGATGTTCACCTGCTGGTGAACTCACGGTTCCAGGCTGGGCACTCGACGCCCTTAGCGTCGAAGTGTGATTGAACCTGAGCGGCGAATCGGCTCGGTCGCGGTGCTGGCCGACACCGACAGCCGATGGAAATGGGGCCTGGGACTGGCCCGACGGCTGAACCCGGAGGCCATTGTCGGCTTCCAGTTCGCGGGCGCCGATCTGCCCAGCGAACGCCAACTCGCTGAGGTGTCGATCACCGCCGAAGCCATCACCGAGGTCTCCACCAGCGAGTTGCTGGCTACCTTGGCCGCCCAGCCGGTGGACGTGCTGGTGATCTCGCTGCCTGGCGGCGGCGTCCAGTCGATCTTGCAGTTGCTGGCGGCCAACCCGCTGCCGCGCCGTCCGCTGATCATCACCGGCTATGTCGGGGTGGTCTATGAGCGGATCATCGAAGGCCTGCTGCTGCGGGTCGGTGCCGACGTGATCGCGGCTAACAGCCCCCACGACCTGACCCAGTTCAGCAACACCCTGACCGGCCTGGGGATCGACCCCCGCCCGCTGACGCTGACCCGCCTGCCGTTCCTGAGGGGAGCGGTCAGTGCACCCCGAGACCGGTTCACCGTCACCTTCGCCGGCCAGCCCACCGTGCCAGCCAGCCGTCCGCACCGGCGCTACCTGGTGGAGCGCCTGGCCGAGCATGCCCGCCGCCACCCCGACCGCGAGGTGGTGATCAAGCTGCGCAGCATGCCCGGCGAGCGCGCCACCCACACCGAGCCCTATCCCTACGACGAACTGGTCCGGGGACTCGGCGCGGCCCGTCCGGCGAACCTGAAGGTCGTTGGCGGCGACATGGGACGGATGCTGAACCGCACCGACCTGCTGGTCACGGTGAGTTCGACTGCGGCGGTCGAAGCCATTCACCAGGGCATCTCGACCGCGCTGCTCACCGACTTCGGCGTCCGCGAGGGGCTGGGCAACACCTACTTCATCGGCTCCGGCTGCCTGACCTCCTTCGACCAGTTGGACGACGGACTGCTGCCGCAGGCCGACAGTGCGTGGGCCCACGATCACGGTCTGGGCACCGAGGACGATCCGCTGCCGGCCCGGGTCGCCGAGTTGGTGGCCGCCGGGGACCTGCCTCCGGTGCGTCCGTACTACACCGTGAGCAACGCCCAGGCGTTCCTGCCCGCGCTGCTGGCCGACCACGGCGTCGGCACCGACGGACGTCCGCTGCCGCAGCTGTCACTGGCCCCGGGCTCGGTGCGCCGAGCGGTACGCCGCGGCGCCCGCAACATGTACCGCCAGGGCACCGACGTGGTGGCTCCGATGCTGCGTCGATGGGCGGCGCTGTGAGCGCCCGGGCCGTCGCCGTCGTGCTGGCCAGGGGCGGCTCCAAGGGCGTACCGGGAAAGAACGTCGCCAGAGTGGGCGGCGTGCCGCTGGTGGCGCGGGCCGTCGCCGCGGCCCGCGCCGCCAGCGCGATCGACCTGGTCTGCGTGTCCACCGACGACGCGGCCATCGCCGCCGCGGCGACCGCGGCCGGGGCTACCGTGATCGAGCGGCCGACCGCGCTGGCCGATGACCAGGCCAGCAGCGAAGCGGCCCTGGTGCACGCCCTGCACACCCTGGCCGAGCTGCCCGAGATCGTGCTGATGATCCAGCCGACCAGCCCCTTCATCACCGCCGCCGAACTGGACGCCCTGGTGACGACTATCGAGGCCGGCGCCGACAGTGCGTTCACCGCAGCCCCGTTCCACGGCTTCCTGTGGCGTCAGGACGACGTCGCCACCGGGATCGATCACGACCCGGCCCATCGGCCGCGGCGCCAGGACCGCGAGCCCGAATGGCTGGAGACCGGGGCGGCCTACGCCATGCGCACCGCGGGCTTTCTGCAGGCCGGCCACCGCTTCTTCGGACGCACCCGCCTGGTCGCCACCGATCCGGCGCGGGTGTTGGAGATCGACGATCCCTCCGATCTGAGTCGGGCCCGGGCCCTGTCCCCACTGCTGGATCCGGCCGTCCGGCCAGGCCCCGGCGACGTGGAGGCCATCGTCTTGGACTTCGACGGCACCCAGACCGACGACCGCGCCTGGGTGGCTGCCGACGGCAGCGAACGCGTCGCGGTGCATCGCGGAGACGGTATGGGCGTTTCCGCGATGCACCGGGCCGGGCTGGACGTGCTGATCCTGTCCACCGAAGTGAATCCGGTGGTGGCGGCCCGCGCGGCCAAGCTCGGCGTGGAATGCCGCCACGGCATCAGCCGCAAGGGCGAGGAGTTGGCGTCCTGGCTGGCCGAACGCGGGCTCGACCCCGACCGAGTGCTGTACCTGGGCAATGACGTCAACGACCTGCCGTGCTTCGGCCTGGTCGGCTGGCCGGTGGCTGTCGCCTCGGCCCAACCCGCGGTGCGAGCAGCCGCTCGCACCATCACCACCGTGCCCGGCGGGCACGGCGCCGTCCGCGAGATCGCCTCGTGGCTGCTTGAGGAGGATCAACTATGAGCACCATCAACCCCCGGCTCCGCAGGATCGGTGACCGCCTGGTCGGCCCCGGCCACCCGGTGTACGTGATCGGCGAGATCGGTATCAACCACAACGGCGACCTGGCCAACGCCATCGCCCTGATCGATCACGCCAAGGCCGCCGGCATGGACGCGGTCAAGTTCCAGAAGCGCACCCCCGAGGTGTGCACCCCGCGCGATCAGTGGGACATCGAGCGTGACACCCCGTGGGGTCGGATGACCTACCTGGAGTACCGCCACCGCGTCGAGTTCGACGCCGATGCCTACCGGCAGATCGACGAGTACTGCCGCGAGGTCGGCATCGACTGGTTCGCTTCGCCGTGGGATGTGGAGAGTGTGGAGTTCCTGTCGGCGTTCAATCCGCTGACCTTCAAGGTGGCCTCGGCCTGCTTGACCGACGACGCCCTGCTGACCGCCCTGCGCCACACCGGACGGACGGTGATCCTGTCCAGCGGAATGTCGACCATGGAGCAGATCCGGCACGCCGTCGAACTACTCGGCAGCACCAACACGGTGCTGATGCACGCCACCAGCACCTACCCGGCGCCGGCCGAGCAGCTGAACCTGCGGATGATCAACACCCTGGCCGAGGCGTACCCCAACGTGCCGATCGGCTACTCCGGCCACGAGGTCGGCCTGCAGACCACGCTGTGCGCGGTGGCGCTGGGCGCCTGCATGGTCGAACGCCACATCACCCTCGACCGGGCCATGTGGGGCTCCGACCAGGCCGCCTCGGTCGAGCCCGAAGGCATGCGCCGGCTGGTCCGCGACATCCGGGTGCTGGAGTCGTCGCTGGGCGATGGCGTCAAGCAGGTCTACGACTCCGAGCGGGCCGCGATGAAGAAGCTGCGCCGCGTGGCCGGTGCGGTCGCCGACGCCCAGGCCGATCCGGAGCAGGTGGCGTGACCAGGCCCACCGTCGCGCTCATCGAGAGCCCGGCACAACTTCTCCACCTGCTGGAGTGGGTTCACCATGAGGACAACGCCGACGACGTCCTGGCGGTGGTGCTGGCCCCGCGCGAGCCGACCAGCATGGCCCAGCTGCGCACCATGCTCACCTTCGCCGAGGAGGAGGAGATGGA
>CAZLJN010000008.1:0-19166 GCA_964559815.1 uncultured Propionibacteriaceae bacterium | reverse complement strand
CGCCGTCACCGGCTCCCAGACCGATCCCGTGCCGCGTCCGGACGCGTACGTCCGCAGTGCCACCAGCAGGTTCACCGGGTGGACGCGGGCCCGCCGCAGCCGCTCCGGCTCGGTGAGCTGCGCCGCGATCTCCGCGGTCCGGCCCTGACCCAGTGCGCCCACCACGCCGAGGCGGGTGAGCCGCGGCAGCTGTCGCAGCAGTGCCGTCTGCGGGATGCCGACGTCCAGCAGGGCGTCCCAGGTGGCTGCCCGAGTGAGCGCCTCGTCGGGGAGCATGTCCCAGGTGAGGTGGTAGTCACGTACGAGCGCCGGCACGTCCGCCGAACCGTCCTGTGCCTTGAGGTAGCCCTCGACGATCCGCGGCGGACCGGCGGCCTCACGACCCACGATCCAGTCGAACAGGGCCTTGCGGGCCGGCTCGACGGTCGCCGGGTGCGCCAGCCGCAGCAGGTCGCGGTGCGACCAGCCGTTCCGCTGGCGGTACTTGACCGCCTGGTAGGCGACCTGGTCGACCGGCCTGCCGGTGTACCAGGCGCCGACCGCGCGGGTCAGACCCCGTCCCCAACCGCGGAACTGCTCGATGTAGCGCGCGAAGGTGAGCAGGTGAGTGCCCGTGCGGGCCACGTCCGGCAGCTTCTCCAGTGCGTACGCACGAACCTCCGCGTCGGGGGCGGCCGCCGCGATCGCCAGTGCGAGCAGCACCGGGTCCTGCTTGGGCGCCTTGCCGGCGACGGACACGTCGACGATCAGGTCGACCAGCGCCCGTCCGTCCGTGGACGCCAGATCGATGACGGCCTGTGCGTCCTCCCTGGTCAGTTCACCGGCGCCCTGGTAGAAGGTGCCCGCGTCGGAGCCGAGGATGAGGAAGCGCTTGACCCGCTCGAGTTCGGTCACCGTGAAGGCGTAGCCGCCGCCGTGGTTGAGCTCCTGCCGACGGTCGGCGGGTGCCGACTGGGGAGTGCGCCGCGTGGTCACGGCTGCATAGAGGTCGTTCATGCTCGTCTCCTTTCTGTGATCGATGAACGGGATTGGGGTGTCGAGCGTGTGATCCGAACCGGTGTGTGAGCTACGGGATGCGGCGAGCCGCATCCCGGCGGGACTCGAACCCGCACCTCCGCGTGAGCCGCGGCGCTCTGCCAGATGTGATAACCGATGCGTGCCGGCTCGACACCGGCGTGGGGCCCCGGCCGGGGGCGTCGAGCGTGTGTGTGCTGACCGATACTGCTTGCTCTGCCGATTGAGCTACGTCCCCGGAGGGACGACGGGACTCGAACCCGCAACCCAGCGCGTGAGAGGCGATGATCGATCTGCTCCGGCTCGACACCGGCCCGGGTATCGCGACCGTCCCCATTCGGGGCGTGGTTTCGCCGGAGTTCCACCGGCTCATCAGGCGATTTGCTCGCGACCAGGTCACCTCGCCAGCGGACGGGGCATCGCGCACCGGCCAGGGATCGAACCTGGGGCCTTCTCCTTCGGACGGAGACGCTCTTTCCGCTGAGCTACGGGTGCAGTGAGCCTCCGCACGGAATCGAACCGTGGGCGTGCCGCTTACGGGACGGCTGGACGGCCATCGTCCACCAGAGGCGTACGGACCGCTGCCCCACTCTGGGGCCGCGCATCGCGACCGCGACCGCGCCCCTGGTGGGGCGCGCGGTTTCGCCGGAGTCTCACCGGCTCATCAGGCGATTTGTGTTGTTGTTCCCGCGCGAGCCGATTTCCGTAGTCATCGGCCGCTTACCCCAGGGTTGGTCCTGGGCGCTTGGCGGTGTCGGGTCGGACGTGGCGTCCGCTGGCTTCCCGCACCGCACCGCGAAGGTGCCCGCTGTTGAGTTGTCCGTACCGCCCCTGCGCGGGCCTTGTGACAGTGAGCCCCGTTTCCACCGGGTGCCCCGCGCAGGGTTGAGCGGTACTTCGCACGGAACGAGGGCTTCGAACCCCCAACCCACCGCCTTTCCAGACGGCTGCTCTTCCAGTTGAGCTAGATCCGCGTGATTCAGTTGTGTGTTTGTCCCGAAATGCCGAGAGCCGCCCGGTCCGGGTTTCTTCCCGGTGGGCGGCTCCTGTGGTTCTGGGTCCACGCGTGCGTGGTTACCCCAGGGGCGGCCCGTTCTCGGCTCGGGTGCTCGGCTTGCCATTGCGACCATCGAAGGACGACCCGGCCGTGAGGGCATGCGAAGGCAGCGCCGCGAGCACCTGCTCGCGCACCTCGATGCCCTGCATTCTCAACACGGTCATGACCTTTCGATCGGTGCCGGCCCGTTTGGCCAGCCCTACAGGATGGGGTACCGAATAGGGGTGTGTCAACTTCGATTTCGTGAGGGCGCCGGTAGCAGGTGTCCCCACGGACGCTTCTCGGGAGCGCTGGTAGGTGGGTGCCGCCAAGGTCGCGGATCCTCAGAGGTCAGCGCGGAGACTTCCAGCCTCTCCGTTACGGCTGTGCAGACTGACAACCGCGGAAGCATAAGGACCGATCGACTGTGCACTCCGTGGACCTTTGGCTCCCTGAGCCGAGCAGTCGCGAAGCTTGTTGCTGACTACCAGTCCGGCGCCACCAGCATGCAGCTTGCCGAAACCTATCGAGTGAGCAGGACCACCGTCCCAAAGGCACTCGCGAACGCCGGCGTTGCGACTCATGGAACCAAGGCTCCTCGCCGAGTGCATCAGCCTCTACTGCCAAGGCTCCACCGTCCGTGAGATCAGCGACCTCGTCGGCATCCCAAAGACCACAGTCCGCGAGAACCTGGTGAACGACGGCGTCGAGATACGTCCTGCCGCACGTCGGAAGCCGCGAGGCTTCGAGTAGCGGTGGCCCAGGCCACCTAGATTGGCTTGTTGTCATCCCGGGATGTTGCGAGGGTCGCTGGCTGGCGGGATCGTGTCCTTCGCCCGTATCGCGCCCTGTTTGTTGTGAATGTTCAGCTCCCCGCCACCTTGGTTCTCAAGGTAGCCGCGTGCGGCCGCGATCGCTTCTGCTTGGGTGTCGTAAACAGACGAAGCCCTGCTGGCGCCTGCCTTCTCGGCTGCCCAGCCGTCCTCGCGTGGGGTCACGTGGTAGTCCGGCATTTACCAACTCACCTCCCTTCCGAGTTGCCGTTGGGGCATGAAGGTAGCGCGAGGCGCTGACACCTGTGAGTGGACCAGGACTGGAGAAGCTGTCCCCGCTCCTCCAGTCGGAGACCCGCCTCGGGTTGGGTCTGATAGTCAGCCTTCCGGACGGACCTTCGCTAGCTCGGAGTCCAGCGAGTAGAGCAGCCCATCTGTGAGGATCAGGAACTCTTTCGCCTCATCGGGCTTGACCTTTCCATCCCCGTGCTGGAGGGCGAGGTCGCGCATGATTCCGAGGCCTTCGACGGTGTGGACTGAGGAGGCCGGGAGCAACTTCTCGTTCACCGCTCGTCTTGCCATCTGCAGAACGCCGAGCTTCCGGTTGCCGTCACGGTTGGCGATGCCGAACCTGGTCAGGGCTTCGTCGTACCAGACCTCGATGGACTCGTATGCCTTGATGATGGCGCTGAGGGGGTTCTCGTCTGCCAAGTTGGCGTAGTACTCGTGCAGCGCGGGCCTGACCGTGCTCGTCGCGGTCTGAAGGGTCAACACTTTCGACTCGACCAACGGCTCGATGAGCGAGCTGCTGACTTCTCCCGCCGTCCGCCTGAACTTCAGCTCCGTGCCACCCCATCGCAACTGAACCAGGTCGGATAGCGCCGTCCGAAGCGGGCGTCGGAACATCAGCACGAGAGCGAGAACCGTTACAGGCCACGCAACCGCACCAAGGATCGAGGCGATGGCGAGGAGGTAGTCGACGGGCGTCGGAACTCCGGTGACAGGATTCATCGTCCCCAAGTGTGGCGGCTGACTGCTGCTCGATCCAAGTGGTTTTCGCGGTCGCCAGCAGGAGAACCGCCTGAGGCCATGGGCATGCGCATAGATCCACACCGTGATCAGACACAAGCCAGAACGAGCGAACCGACCTGGAACCTATCTACGCCGTCTTGGACGGGCCGCCCGGTGGCTCGTCAGGCTGCTGGGCCCAGCTTTCACGGAGCTGGCAGCGACTACGCCAGGTCTGACTGGCTGGCTGCTGAGTGCTCTCGCTTTGGTTGCGCAGGCCCTCCTGAAGGTCGCGGACAAGGCCGAGGCGCGGGACCCATACACGCCCAAGCGTCTTCTTGGTCCGAGCGACGAGGATTCACCACTAGGGTAGGGCGCCGTGAGTCCGGACAAGAGCAAGCACGTCTTAACTGTGGAGCAGATAAGGAAGTCGGCAAAGGGCAAGCCCGTTGACGACATGATGGCTCACATCCGTGCCGAACTGCGAAAGGTGGACGAGTCGACTGAGAGCATTCGGTCGCTCGCCTCATCCGCGCGCGCAAGGGTTCCGGAGACGCTCGAACTAGAGATCGAGCCAGATCCGGTCTGGGACGTGCTCACGGAGACGCAGAAGACAAACGGACTGCTCGTCGACCTCCTGGAGTCGGCGGCCAAGGATGCCGTCGAAGCAAAGAAGTCCACACGGAAAGCGCTTGTTGCGGCGTGGGTCGCTATCGGCGTCACCGTAGTGATTGCGATCCTCCAGACCACTCTCAGCCCATACCAAGGCTCGGTTCCCAGCCCGGCTGCTTCAACATCAACTGCTCGGTAAGATCACGTCGCTAAGCGGTGCCACCGACTCGGGCTGCATGGTGGGGTGCTCGCCCGACGCCGAGCTCACGTGGCCATGTGCAATGACGGTCTCGTGGGTCTCGAACCACTTGTGTGCCGTTTCGGTCTGCTGCCGGTCCAGTAGGAAGACCTTGACTCGGCACTGGCGTCCCCGCCGCACCGTTTCGATCGTGATCGTTCCGGGGTTCCGGTTGTCATCGTCCATCGAGACGATCTGCCCTGAGACGTTCTCTGTTTTGGGTGCGCGGGCCACCTGGAGGAAGCCTGAGACTGTGCGAAGTCGCTCGGCGGCGCCCGCCGGAACCGACACACTGGCGGCCACTTTGGGCGCGGCGACCGCAGTAGCCCAGTTGGCCGTTACGGTCATCTCGCCTTCTTCGAGTGTTGAGGCGACCGCTTCAATCGAAGCGACCATTTCGCGGGATACGCCGACTGAGACGAGTGCCGCAGTATCGCTCTTACGCGGCTCGTGCTCGGGGGTGATCACGAGCCGCTCGATGGCGTTCAGCGATTCCTGAAGTGTTCTTGTTACTCGGCGCTGGAGCGGCTCTTTGACTACATCGATGGGCAAGACTCCCGGCGGTGGCGCAGGCGGCGATTCGAGTTCGATGCCGACTGGCACCACGTAGGAACCGATGCGGGTCTGGTCGAACATCGCCTGACCTACTAGCCGATCGCCCACTTGGGAGTACTGGCGCCGCAGAAACGCCTTCGGGCTCTGGGCAGTCGTCGCGGCGGCGCGGAATGAGGTGTAGGCGCACCGATAGAGCCGCGATCCGAGTCGAAGTGGTACCCGAGATGATCCGGGAACGCGAAACTCAAGCTCGTCGCGCCAGAAGCGGGTGATGCCCGACTCGATGGAGTCAAGTGGCAGCTTCATGGCGACTGCAACGCGGCGAAGCACATCAGGCCAGTCAGAGTCTTTGGGAGAGAGCCCGAACGGGATGCCAACAGTGTCGTCGCCGTGAGCCCAGAGCTGACCGATCGGTCCCTCAGACTCAACGATCCAGCCCGCGTCGCTCAGATAAGTGGTCAGGCTGGCGGGGAGTTGTGGATCAGGCATCGAGTTGCCCTCCCTTCCCGTAGCCCCTGTCGAGATCCTCTCGCCAGCGTCTGACAGTAGCGGCTGTGAAGCGGCGACGGCGGTCGAAGGCGATGCTCTTGGCGTCATCTTCAATGTTGTCTACTCGAGTCCAGTACGCGCCTGCCATGACATGGGTGCTGGTGGGTACCGGTGCGTCCTTCAGGCGGTGGGTCGTCAGCTTCAACCAGTCGTCGATGGCCGGAGACACCATGACGAGGACGCAGTACGCCGGATTGCGGTTCTGCTTCCACTTCGCTACCCAGGTGGGCTCGACAGGAAACTGAAGGGTTCCCTTCTGGTTGAACCGTTCGACGGCGGAGCACTTCAACTGGAGACGCAACCCAGTCGGGCCGAACTCCAGCGTGACATCAAACGCGAGCGCGTCTACGTCCTGCGGAACGGCAGAGATCCAGTGGCCGGCTTGGCTGGCTATGGCCTGGACATAGCCCCAACTAAAGTGCGCCTTCTGCTGGTTCTCGGTGAGCACGGGTTCCGAGACAGCCACCACGATGGAAGCGTCGGCAACTCGGGCCGACGATCCCTCAGCTGAGGTGGACAACTCCGTCTCCTGACTGGGCGCAGGTCCGATCGGTGCTAGGCCTTCCAAAGCCAACCTAGCGTCCTCTCTCGGCTAGAGTCCTGATATGGGCGCACGACTGACTGGTTTCGAAGTGCCGATCGTGGGTGGCGGGCTTTCGTGGGAGTACACCGAGGGCGACAAGAAGGTAGCCCGAGCGGTTGTGACGTTCCTGGAAGATCGGCGCGTGCTCTTTGGCGATCGCCACTGTGAGGACGAGCGCTACTGCGTCCAGTCAGCGCTCGCGATCCGGTCATTCCTGACGGAGCAGATCACCAACGCGAAGCCAGGCAAGGACCTGGAGGCCAGCCTCAAAGTGATGCGGGCAGCCTGCCGCAAGTTCGTCGAAGCTGGCGGGCCAGATGGACATGACTTCTTCGCGAATGGTCGCCACTACCGGACCGCAGACCTCTTCGGGCTTGCGCTCGGGGATCTCCGGACGAGCATCGGCTATCAACTCGCAGCCATCCTGAAGCACTACCCGATCAAGATCGAGGACGAGTTGGCGTCGATCCTGCCGGAGAGCGACGAGGACGGAAGCGATTTGCCTTTCCAGCAGTGAGCGTAAGCGTTCGGCCGCGAGCGTCAGGCGGTCATCACTCCACCTGACAGTCTTGTCTTCCTTGATTAGCGAGAGAGCGATGCCGGTGAATCCAAGCGCCGGATAGGGCCAGTCCTAGAGATCTCCGGTATCATACGGATCTATAAAGAGGCGCTGCTCAGCGAGCAATGGGGTTGCGGCTGACGCCAGCACGAGTCCCTCAACTACCGCCGCCCCAAGCGCGGCGAACTCGTCCGAGCCTACGTCTCCCGCCGCATCCTTGCCTAGTCCACGACCACTAGAGCCATCCGGCGGGTTCTCCTGCTGCCTCCGATTTCATGCCGACCTGCTCACGCACCGCATGGATGTCGCGAGGGACCTCCATGCGGTGGTAGTCCTCTGAGGCGTCCGAGTCATGGGCCAAGCCTGGCTCGTACGCGCGAGCGCGGGCCTTCTCTCGTTCGATCAACCTAACCTTCGTGGTCCGAGTCGCCTTGATCAGGTTTCGAGTCCTCGAGGCCAGTGGTTATGATCTTCGGGAGTCTCAACATCGCTGCTGCGACAGACACTCTCATGAACTTTAGGGATGTAAGGATCCCGATCGCGTCGATCTCCGAGCCGCGTAGTTCGCCGACGTTCAAACCGAAAGTCTTGCCGGTGACCTCCAGGCAAACGGCGGGCCGCTCAACACTGGCCGCCAAGCGCAATTGCGCAGGTACTCCCTCGCGCTTCGTAACGGACAAGACCCTCCCCCGAACGCGAGCAATTTGGCCGATGAACGGCTCGCCGTCTACGCGGAGCGCGGGTGCTAGATCGTCGCGAGGATTCAGGAGCAGCGTCATCAGGGAGACCGCCGGGTTGGCCAACACGTCCTCGGGATCGGTCGCGACACGATACGCTGCGCCCTGAACCAGGATAGGCGGCGCCGAACGGCCTTGCCGTTCCTCCGCAACGACTCGATGCATTATGAACGTGGCTAGGTCTTCATCGACGAACAACAGCCGCAATCGAGTCTCCGACCCGGGCACTGAAACGCGTACGGGATCCGCATCCTGCGCGGATGGACGCGCCGTGTCGGCACCGAGCGGACGGATACTGGAGAAGAAGCTGTTCAAGTACGACGACCCTGCGGCTTCGGGTTCCTGATGAAGCTGTTCTTGAGGGCTGTGAGGGTGAATTCTGGCTTGCCGAACGTCCCTGCAACGGACAGCTTGAAGTCCGCTGCGGCGGCTGCCTCGTTAACGAAGACGGCGACGAGGGAAGCTTTGAGCGCATCGGGCTCCAACGGGGCATTGGGGTCGAGCTCGAAGCTCCAGGCTTCAGACGCACCCGACGGATCGACGACTTCGATCGATGCCTCAACCGGCTCAGCCACGTGACACCTCCTGGTTCCGCAACATGATGCCACCGTCTGGTGGTCGAGGAGATGCCCAGGAGCCGCGAAATGCATGAACTCTCAACCCGGACTCGTGAGAGCTGTTGCGCGCGGGCTTTGGCCCTTGTCTCTCGGCCCGCGTCCGTGTCGGACCGGTTGGTGATCGGGTCTTCCCCACCGTCGCACCGCGGAGCACAATGCGTGCCATGCAGCCGGACCCCACAGTCACCCTGATCATCGCTGTGGTCGGGCTCGTGCTCTCTGCGAGTTCCTTTACTTGGCAGCTCGTACAGTTCTTCCTCTCCGGTCGCCGAGTTGTTGCCGAGTTGAGGGTTGCAGCTCTGGGCCGCGGAGCGATGGTCACCGCTCCCACCGGTTCGGATGTTAGTGAGCTTGCTGCCCAAGGTATGGACAAGTTGGGGATGGCGGTAGTCGCTCGAAACCTTGGCAGGGCGCCAGCACAGATTGATGGATTCGCAGTCGAGTTCAGCTCCGGCGCAACATTCACCCAAGCGGGTATGGCTATCAACCCATCGCTTCCGTTCACCCTCAACGCTGGCGAGAAGGTGGACTTCTTCGTGCCCGTGGAGGGAGTTAGGGCCGCCGCTGCCATTGAGGCCAACAAAGGGCGGTTTCGGGCAGTTGTCACGCTTGGAACTGGCCAAACGAAGCGCAGTGTTTGGAGCGGTGCACGTTTACCGTAGCGGACGATGGATGGTGCGGTCCTCGATCGGACCGCTCGCGCTTGGAAGGACGGCGTTCGGTTTGCTGCGGGCGCCTTAAGCGGCAGCGAGGTCGGAGGCTGATGGCTTACGAGACCTTGTTTCCGTAGCGCTGCCGGGCTGCCTCTCCGGAGGTGCCGACGAAGAGTCCGATGGCTGACCATGACATGCCCGCTTTCCGGGCTGCCTTGACAGCGTCCAGGACGTGGCGCTCCGCGTCCGACCTCTCCTGAATGGCAGCACGGAGCAGCGCGACGGATCCAGGGTCGAGTTCATCCGCGGGATCGGGTTCGTAGTCCTCAAACCGCGCAGCGAGCTGGTCTGCGTGCTGGAGGATCTCGTCAACTGTGCGGGGCATCATCATCACCTGAGGTACTTGTCTCGGGCCGGCATGGCGTGGACGATCACCATCGCCACGTCGCCTTCCACGTATCCGACTTCGAGGATGAGTGCGGCCCGGTTGGGGCCGATCATCATGGTGAACCCGTCGCCCAGATCCCAGATCCGCACGGGGTTCCTGTACGCGTGCAGGATGTCTTCACGGCTCAGGCCGTGTTAGTAAGCCGACGGTGCAATGATCGGCTCCTCCAACACCCCTCCAAGATAACTTGCGAGCGCCCTCGGAGCAACGGGCCCGATCTCACCGCCGGCTCCACCTCGCGCAACCCGATCCGAGACGAGTCTGAAGTGGCACACACCTCTGGCATTGTCCTCACGTTTCGTTAGGATGAAATGCCTGAACCCGGTCGCCGGAGGTGTGATGAGCGAGGTCGTCCGCGACCCAGACAGGCTCTTCCTGTGCCCGCGATGCGGCCGCCCTGTGACCTACAAGGGACGCGGCAGACGTCCAGTTTGGTGCTCGGCGCGATGCCGCGTGGAGGCATCCATCGAGCGTCGCGGCAACCGAGCTGTGGGGGTTGAGCCTCGGGTCGTGACGGTCGTTCCGCCCACGCAGCGCCTCAGTCAGTGGGAAAAGAGCCGGCGGCAGCAGATCGAGGAAGCCCTCGACAGGGACGCTGTAGTGTCCGCAGTTGCTCGCGAGCCATACCTGCTCATGAAGGTACTCGAACGTATCGAAGAGGAGGGGCTGAACGGCACCGAGGCGGCCCGCCAGATCGTCGTCCAGGGCCTGGCTCGGACAGCGCGGGCCATCGCGCCTGATGGCATTGAGCCGGATGCGGCATCGTCAACCCAAGAGCACAAAACGCGGAGTCGAGGAGTGGGTCTCGCTGATTGAAGCGTTGGCGACCCAGCTTGCCAACGGCCAGTTCTACAACCGCGACCTTCCATCGATTGATGGGCCGCTCGCGAAGCTCGTCGACCGGTACGCGAGACGACTGGCTGAACGCGGGCATCGCTAGCGGAGCCCCACCCAAGGCCTGTCGAACACCGACGCGATATAAATACGAGTACTGTTATCGGCATGCCACGCGCGCGTCTCACCGACGAAGATCGGCGGCGGGGCATTGCCTTGGGCGCAGCGATCCAAAGCTGGCGAGGCGCCGAGTCGGCCTCGTTGCTTGCGCTGAGAGCGGGCGTGTCTGTCGACACCCTTCGGAAGATCGAGCAAGGCGGAATACCGAGCCCGGGGTTCTTCCTCGTCGCTCGACTCGCGGACGCCATGGGTGTCGACCTCAGCGTCTTCGCCGCATTGGCGGTCGGCCCGATCAATGGAGAGGATGGGGCATGACCAGCGTTGTGCTGGGTTCGACGAGGTCTCAGGAGCCCGTGCGGGTGGATCTCTCATCGCTCGACCCGGACATCAGGGAACCGGTAGGTCGCGATGTTGAGCTTCGAGCCGCGACATGGCGCCGAACCTTTCACTGGTACGACGCAAGCTACCTCGCCACCCCTGCGTTCTGGGTCGAGGAGGCCAGGCGACGACCCCGTCCTGTCAGCTACCAAGTTGGATCCAATCTGGCTGAGGAGGTGGCACTCTGCATCCTGGGGGGCTACGGCATCGCAGAGTGGATGGCTTCAGCCGCGTTCTGGCGAGTCAGGGAGCTTGGCCTGGTCGAGTACCCGGACGAGGCGCTGATTCAGAGTGCGCTCTCCACGCCGTTCAGCTTCCCCGATCGTGGACGTCATGTGAGGTACCGATTCCCAGTCCTGAAGGCGCAGCGCCTCACTAGCGCCCTCCGGGATCTGCACGCTGCGGCGGACCTTGCGCTTGCATCTCCGAGGGAACTGCGGGACTGGCTGACGACGCTTCCCGGCGTCGGGCCGAAGACTGCATCCTGGATCGTTCGCAATCGGACGCGCAGCGATGACATCGCCGTGGTGGATATTCACATTCGACGGGCGGGGCTGGTAGCGGGTCTGTTTGACGTGAAGTGGCGGCTGCCCCGGGACTACGCCTACTTCGAGCAAGCTTTCGTGACCTGGGCGAGGCTTGGCGGCGTTCCGACGGCGGACCTCGATGCATGTATCTGGGTGACTCTGTCCGACATGGGTCTGGGAGCACGTTCTCTGCTCGGCGTCGATCGCCTCGGTGACTTGGACTAATAGGGCGCTTCTCTCGGCGTCCCAGACAGTGTCGGGGTCTCCCGTTATTGTGCTGGCAGAGCACCCTAGGAGAGGACAGCGGAAATGGGTGGCGGGGGAGGATCAACCTATTCGGGCGGTGGCGGTGGCGGGCAGGGCCCGGCGGTTGGTGGTTCGGGAAGTGGTGTGGATTGCATGGCCGTCCGCTTTGAGGCGCCGGTCGTGTCGCCCGACCCGGCGGTGACGCGGGCCGTTGCGGTAGGCACGATCTGCGACGTTGTACGCGAAGGGACACCGCCAAGGTTGCGTCTGCGCGTGCAGGCCACCGGCGCTGTGCTCGGAGCCGTGACTGAGCGATGGCAGACCCTGGTGGGGTGCATCGCGCAAGGGGTTCGATACGAGGCCAGCGTCACTCAGGTGAGCCCGCCCCGAGTCCTCATCTACCCAGTCGCCTGAAGATCGGTTCCCATGATGGATGGTGCGGGCGCGGCTGGGCGCCTTGTGTCATCGCCCCGCACCCAGGTGGCAGTGGTCGGGGGCGCCTATCACGAGACCTCGCTTGAGCCTGAACTGGAGCGACTCATGGGCTCCGGGCTTCGCGCAGCCTGTCTGCTTAGCAGTCTGGGCCACCAGGCGATCCTATCGACTTGCATCGATGAGGCCACCCGGCAGGAACTGGAGTCCGTCGCGGCAGAAGCGGGGGTCGAACTCACGGCGCGCTTGCGAGAGCGCGAAGTTGGCTTCCTCTACGACACCCCGTTACATTCCCCGGTCTTCGATGCCAGCGCATCCGGGGAAGCCGTTGAAGTCGAAGCGGAGGTAGTGCTCGGCTTCGGCATGCTAGAGGGTCTCTGGAGCGCTCGCGCGCGCTCGCTTGTGCTCGACCCGCAGCACGTCAACGTCGGCGAGCAACTCCGGTCCTGCCGGGCCGATCGAATGGCGCTCATTCTCAACGAGCACGAGGCCAGGGTCGCCGGCGAAAGCCATAACGTCGAGGATGCTGCGCGCCGGCTACTGGCCCACGGGGTCGATGTCGTTGTGGTGAAGCGTGGTGCAATAGGGGGTCTGTTGGCCCACGATGACAGGCTCGGATTCTTCGGAGCCGTGCCGACTGCCGTTGTGGGTCCTCTAGGTTCGGGTGACGCGTTCACAGCTGGCTTCTCGCACGCTTGGCAGATGGAAGGAGCGGATCCGATAGAAGCAGCGAAGTTTGCTTCAAGGATTGCCGCATGTCACTCGACAACCGGAGTTGCGCAGGTCGACAACTCCGTGCTCTCCGGACTGCCAGACCTGCTTCCCTATCCAAGCGCTCCGCCCAAGGTCTACCTCGCTGGCCCGTTCTTCAGTGTCGGCGAGCGAGCCATGATTCGATTTGTTCGGAGCGCGCTTCACCACGTCGGTGCCGACGTCTTCTCGCCAATGCATGATGTTGGACGTGGAGGCGATGATGTGGCCGCACAGGACATACGCGGCCTCGTGCAGTGCGACAGCGTGCTGGCCCTGCTCGATGGTGAAGACCCGGGAACGCTGGTCGAGGTTGGCTGGGCCCTTAGGGCTGGCATTCCCGTCGTGGGGCTTGCCGACGAGGCTGGCGATCATGCCTGGACCATGATTCGAGGTCTCGAGGCAGAAGTCACGTCGGACCTCTCCACAGCCGTGTACCACGCAGTCTGGGCCGGAATCGCTCACGGAGCCTCGCATGAGTAACGTGCTTCTGCTGTCGGGTGGCCTTGACAGTACAGCGGTAGCCGCGATGTTGAGCCCGGATCAATGCCTGTGCATCGACTATGGCCAGCCGGCGGCGGAGGCCGAGAAACGCGCTGCCGCACAGATCTGCCTAGAACTGGGGCTTCGGTTTCAGCACCTGTCGCTGCGGGTGCGCGAGACTTCAGATGCGGTGATGCCTGGTTCCGGTGACGATACCTTTGAGCCGCCCCCAGCGAACTGGCCCTTCCGCAACCAGTTGCTGATCACGGCAGCTGCCGCCTGGGCCGCGCCGCGTGGATACCAAACAATCCTTGTTGGCACCGTCGCGTCTGACTCCACGCAGCACGCTGATGGCACGCGCGAGTTCGTCAGCCGCGTTTCCGATCTGCTCGCGATGCAGGAGGGAGGTCTGCGCGTCGAGGCGCCAGGGATCGACCTCAGCACCGAGCAACTCATCTCCCAATCCTCAGTGAGCGATCAGGTCTTGGCCTGGACTCACTCGTGCCACTGGGCCAACACCGCGTGCGCCCAATGCCCAGGATGTGCGAAACACTCCGAAGTGCTTCGCAGGCTTGGCCGACTGCAGTAGCAGGCTGGCCAGCGGAACCCCTGCCTCAAGTTCGTCCACGTCTGCTCTCGTTAGGGCACGGCTGGGGCACGAAATGCCGAAAGCCGCTCTGGCCGGGGACAGAATCCCTAGCCAGAGCGGCTTTCCGCTGGTCGGGGTGACAGGATTTGAACCTGCGACCTCATCGTCCCGAACGATGCGCGCTACCAAGCTGCGCCACACCCCGAACAGCCCTGACTGGGTCAGGGCCGAGTGGCAGTCTAGCCGAAGAGTGAGGGCTCAGCCATTCGAGGCCGGAGTGAGCGTGAGCAGGGTCGCTTCCGGCGGACAGGCGAAGCGGTAGGGGGCGAACGGGGACGTCCCGACGCCTGCGGACACGTGCAGCCACGAGGTGTGGTCGCCGGCGTGATAGCGGCTCAGGCCCTTGGCTTGGGCCGGCGGCAGGTCACAGTTCGTCGTCAGCGCGCCCCAGCCCGGCAGGCACACCTGGCCGCCGTGCGTGTGGCCGGCCAGCAGTAGCGGCAGGCCGTCCACCGCCATCGCGTCCAGCACCCTGGCGTACGGGGCGTGGGTCACGCCCAGCGCCAGCTCCGTGCCCTCCGCAGGTGTCCCGGCCACCGTCGCGTAGTCGTCCCGGTGCAGGTGCGCGTCGTCCGTCCCCCGCAGCTCCAGCCCGACGCCGTGGACGTGCAGGCTCACCTTGTGCCCGGTCAGGTCCTGCCAGCCACCGGACGCGAGCCCCGCCCGCAGTTCCTCGGTGGGCAGCACCTCCTCGTCCCCCGCGAAGTCGTGCCGTCTGGTCGAGCCGGCGAGGTAGCGCAGGGGATTGCCCGGCCGCGCCGCCGTGTAGTCGTTCGAACCGAAGACGAACACCCCTGGCACGTCCAAAAGCCGGCCGAACGCCTTGACCAGCGGCTCCAGCGCGTCGGCGTGGGCGATGTTGTCACCCGTGTTCACCACCAGGTCCGGTTCCAGTCCCGCCAACGCCGAGACGAACCGCAGTTTGGCCCGCTGACCGGCGGCAAGGTGGATGTCCGACACATGCAGGACCCGCAGCCGCGGGGCCCCGGCCGGCAACACCGGTACCGTCACCCGGCGCACGCGGAACGACTTCGCCTCGATGAACGTGCCGTAGGCCACACAGGCAGCGCCGGCCAGCGCGAGCCGGCCGGCGACCTTCCCGATCACCGCCGCGGTCTTCGGGTCGGCGTCGGATCGGGTGTCGGCTCGGGGTCGGGTTGCGGCTTCGGGCCCTTCGAGACGATCACGCCGACCACGCTGCCCTTCGGCGCCGAACCGGTCCGGGTGAGCCCGATCAGGCCACCCTTGCCGACGGTGTCGGAGAACTCGTTGGTGGTGTAGGTGTCGAAACCGGCCTGGCTGAGCGCCGCGCGGCAACTGCTTGGGCCCATGCCCGCGCAACTGGGGATGCCCTTCGTCTCGCCGATCAGGATCGACTGCGGCGGCTCGTTGAACTGGTCGTGGTCCTTGATGTCCGCCAGGGCCTGCTGCATCGCTGGCCGGAGCATGTTGTAGCCGGCGTCCGCACCGTAGCCACTCAGGTACCGGTGCGAGTGCGGCAGCGTGACGCCCCGCAGGAAGCTGTACTTGCTGTTCCAGTACTTTCTGAAGCGTTTGTTGTTGTCGTAGCTGATCACAGCCGCCGCGACGAGGTTCGGGGTGTACCCGACCGACCATTCCGCCTTGTTCAGCGGCACCGTGCCGGTCTTGCCGGCGAGCGTGTAGCCCGGGATCCGCGCGCCGGACAGCGTGCCGTTGGAGAACGGGGTCTTGAAGACCTTGTTCACGGCGTCCGCCAGGTCGGCGTCGATCACCCGCTTGCAGTTCGAACCGTCCGCGCCGGGGATGGCGACCGACTTCCCGTCCTTGGTCGCGATCGACTTCAGGATGATCGGCGTGCACTTGACGCCCCGGTTCGCGAACGTGCCGTACGCGGTGACCATCGACAGCGGGGTGATCTCGGCAGAGCCCAGCGTGAAGGACGCGATGTTGTTGTACTCGTCCACGACGTCCTTGCCGCTGGCCAGTTCCAGGCCCACCCTCTTCGCCATCTTGACCGTGTTGCAGATTCCGACCTTCTGCTCCAGCGCGACGTAGTAGTTGTTCACCGAGTGCCCGGTGCCGCTGTACAGGTTGTAGGTGCCGCCCTCACCGTCGACGACCCAGCGCTTGTTGTAGGTGAAGGCACCCGCGCAGGACCGGAAGACCTGGCCCTCGAAGTTCCGGCTGCGCGGCGCCCGGATCGTGGTGTTCACGCCGAAACCGGAGTCGAGGGCAGCGGCCGCGACGAAGAGCTTGAACGTGGAACCACCCTGGAACCCGTCCGCGCCGCCGAAGTCCTTGCCGACGGCGTAGTTGTAGTAGGTCTCGCCCTTCCACTTCTTGCCCTTGTTGTTGTCGCCCATCGTGGGCCGACTCTGGGCCATCGCCTTGATCAGGCCGGTCTTCGGGTCGGTCATCACGATCACGCCGATCGCGGGGTCCTTCGCCCGGACGTTCTTGGTCACGACCCGCTGTGCTTCCTTCTGCGCCTTCGGGTCGATCTCCGTGGTGATGGTCAGGCCGCCGCGGTAGACGCGCTCCAGCCGGTCCTCCTCGGTGTTGCCCAGCTCGGTGGCCTGCTGCTTGAGCACCTCGAGCGCGTAGTTGCAGATGAACGGCAGACTCGAGTTCGCGCAGCCCTTCCGGGAGAACTTCACCTTCTTGGTGTCGAACTTGACCGCCTTGGCTTCGACAGCCTCGGCATGGGTGATCACCCCGAGCTGCGCCATCCGGTCGAGGACGTCGTTGCGCCGCTTCACGCCGACCTGGGTGTGGGTACGCGGGTTCGTGGCGACCGGGTTGCGGACGAGGCCGGCCAGCATGGCCGCCTGGGCGAGGTTGAGCTTCGCGGCGCTCACGCCGAAGTAGTGCCGGGCCGCGGCCTCGACGCCGTAGGCGCCGTCCCCGTAGTAGGCGATGTTGAGATAGCGCTCGAGGATCTGGTCCTTGCTGAGGCTCTTCTCCACAGCGATCGCGTAGCGGAGCTCACGGATCTTGCGGGCGAGGGTGTTCTCGGTCGCGGCGGCCCTCGCCTCGGCGTCGTTGTTCTCCTCGGCCTTCTCCACCAGCACCAGGCGGACGTACTGCTGTGTCAGGCTCGACCCGCCCTGGGTGTTGCCCTGGCTGGTCGAGACCAGCGCGCGCAGCGTGCCCTGGAGGTCCATGGCGCCGTGCTCGTAGAAGCGGTGGTCCTCGATGGCGACCTGCGCCTTCTGCATGATCTCCGAGATGTTCTCCAGCGGTTCGTAGACCCGGTTCTCGTCGTAGAAGTAGGCGAGCACCTTGCCGTCCGCGGTCAGCAGCCGTGAGGTCTCCCACTGCTGCGGCGCCTGCAACTCGGTGGGCAGGTTGTCCAGCCCGGAGATCGCGTCCCTGCTGGTGGTCGTGGCGATGCCAGCGACGGGCACGATCAGGCCGGCCGCGAGCAGCCCACCGAGAACGGCAACCACAATGAACATGATCAACGAGTAGAGCCGTTTCCCCATGCGCATGGGCTCAAGGGTACGTGACGACACCCAACCGCCGTGATTCGGCGTGTCGACTTTTCAGTAGCCGTTGAATCACCCCTAGCCACCTGCTGCTTCTTGACATAGCCTGATCCGTACGCCTAGCAATTGCGTATGCCGCTGAGGCTTGGAGCCCCCTCCGAAAGGATCAGAGCAATGACGCTCGGAGTCGACGACTGGACCCTTCAGGCGAAGTGCCGTGGCCTGCAGGACGAGTTGTTCCCGGAGGGTGCGGACCAGAAGCGAGCGCGGTCGGTGTGCTTCAACTGCCCGGTGCGCAACGAGTGCCTCGCCGAAGCGCTGGACAACCGGATCGAGTGGGGCGTGTGGGGCGGCATGACCGAGCGCGAGCGCCGGCAGCTCCTGCGGCAACGCACCGACATCACCTCGTGGACGTCCATCCTCTGCGCCAAGGGTCGCCGCTGCGAGTGAAGCACGTCTGTCGGAGGCAGGCGCAATACTGAGCGCATGACCAAATGGGAGTACGTCACCGTGCCGGTGCTGGTGCACGCAACGAAGCAGATTCTCGACACCTGGGGCGCGGACGGGTGGGAGCTCGTCCAGGTGGTTCCCGGGCCGAATCCGCAGAACCTCGTCGCCTACCTGAAGCGGCCGGTCACGGAATGAACGAGGAGCTGGACGAGACCCTGGCCTCCGCCCGGCTGGCGGAACTCGGGCTCGCTCTCCCGGCCGTGCCTGCACCGGTGGCGGCGTACCTTCCGGCGGTGGTCTCGGCCGGGCAGGTGTTCACGGCCGGCCAGCTGCCGTTCGTCGAGGGCACGCTCGCCGAGGTCGGCAAGGTCGGCGCGCAGGTGAGCCCGGAGCGGGCGGCGGAACTCGCCAGGATCGCCGCGCTCAACGCCGTGGCGGCGGCCGCGTCCGTCGTCGGCGGGGTCGACGGGATCCGGCGGGTGGTGAAGCTGGTGGTGTTCGTGGCCAGCGATCCGTCCTTCACCGGGCAGCCGGCGGTGGCGAACGGTGCGTCCGAACTCCTCCAGCAGGTGTTCGGCCCGCGCGGTACCCACGCCCGCAGTGCCGTGGGGGTGGCGGTGCTGCCGCTCGACTCCCCGGTCGAGGTCGAACTCGTCGTCGAGGCGAACGCCGCCTCGTTCTGATCGTGGTCCCAGGCGAATCCCGGACGGCGCTGGTGCGCCGCGCTCGCGCGATGAACCGCGAGCTTGCTGTGCTGTACCCCGACGCGCACTGCGAACTCGACCACGCCAGCCCGCTGCAGCTGCTGGTCGCGACCGTGCTGTCCGCGCAGTCGACCGACCGCAGGGTGAACACGGTGACACCGATCCTGTTCTCCCGCTACCCGGACGCGGCTGCGCTCGCCGCCGCCGACCGGGCAGAGCTGGAGACGCTGATCACGCCCACGGGGTTCTTCCGCGCGAAGACCGACGCCCTGCTGCGGCTCGGCGCGGCGCTGGTGGAGAACTTCGGGGGCGAGGTGCCCGGGACGCTCGAGCAGCTGATCACGCTGCCCGGCGGCGGCCGCAAGACCGCCAATGTGGTGCTCACCGACGGTTTCGGCGTGCCCGGGATCACCACCGACACCCATTTCATCCGGCTCTCCCGGCGGTTCGGCTGGACCGACGCCGAGAAGCCGGAGCGCATCGAGGCCGAGGTCGGGGAGCTGTTCCCGAAGGCCGACTGGATCCGGCTCAACCACCGGGTGATCTGGCACGGCCGGCGCCGCTGCCACGCGCGGCGTCCGGCGTGCGGGGTCTGTCCGCTGGCGCGGCTCTGCCCGTCGTACGGAGAGGGGCCGACCGATCCGAAGGTGGCGGCCAAGCTGGTGCGGGAGCCACGCGGATGAGGGCATCGGCTGGGGTCCGGGCGGTGGCGGGGGTGGCGTCTGCCGTCCTGCTCGCCGG
>CAZLJN010000007.1:859-19175 GCA_964559815.1 uncultured Propionibacteriaceae bacterium | reverse complement strand
ATCGTCTGCGGGTCCGACCAGATCGCGGTCGGACTGATCTCCCGGCTCCGCGAGCGTGGCCTCGAGGTGCCGAGGGACGTCCTGGTCACCGGCTTCGACGGCGGCGACCTCGCCAAGGTGTACTGGCCGACGCTCACGACCGTCGTCCAGCCCCTGTCCTCGATCGCCGCTGACGCCGTCAGTCTCCTGATCGGCCGGATCGAGGGCGGCACGAGCGCGCTTCGCCGGAACCGGCTCGCGCCCGAGCTTCAGCTCGGTGCCTCAACCTCACGGACGTAGAGGCCTGGCCCACCCGCTGCGCCAGGCGGCGGACTCTCGACCCGGGTCGCGCGTACCCCTGGAGCAACTCGGCGCCCGACCAGCCAACTTCCTCGACTAGGGGAAGACGACGGTGACCAGCAAGTAGACCAAGCAGAGACCCACCGCGACCACGCCGATCAGGGCCAGCCAGCCAAGCAGTCGTTCGCGGCCGCTGATCGGACGCAGCCGCTCGCTCTCCAGGAGCGCAGCAAGGGGTGGCAGTTCGGAGGCGTCCCGAGCGATGCTGCGCGCCGCGTCGGGCACGTCGGCTTCGCCGGTTGGGTGATCGGGATATCCGTCCAGCAGGAGCAGACCGCGTCCCTGTGGGTCGCGCAGTAGGGACACCCGACCGTCGAATGACGGCCGGGTGAGCGGGAACCAGTAGGAGCGAAGCCTCAGGCCCTCCACCGCCACGCGGCGTGTGCCCAGCACCGTGTCACCGAGCACGAAGCCATCCTTGACCTGCAGGAGCCGACGCGGGGAAACCGGGAGCAGAAGGTACGGCCACGTGAGGCCGAGGGCAAGGCTGAGCACCGCGATGATCGGCAGGAGCGAGTCGCTTGCGGACGGACCCAGCTGTCCCCGGGCGTCCAGCCAACGCATCCAGACGGCCAACAGGACGATCGCCACGATCAGCAGCCGGCCAGCGATGATCGCCGCTCGCCACAGCTTGCTGGTCAGCCTCGCCAGGTCAGCCGGGCCGTCGTTCGTCCACTGCACGCGTCGAAGATAGCGGCGTCAACCAGCGTGAACGTGGAGAACCAGACCCCCATTACTCAAACTTCCGTGGACAGCGCCTCGAAGCGGGTGCTGCGGTGCAGCTAGAACAGCTTGGGCCATGCGAAGTCGCCGTGGACGAAGACAACCTGCCCGGCCGGCGACTGCCAGATCTCGATCCAGGACGGTGCCGCTCCCCGAATGGCGTGCGGCGGGTCTGCCACCTCGCGAAGTTCGTCAGCCCCGAACCACTCGGGCGTGCACCCACCGCCGCAGCCGCAACCCTCAAACGCGACCCGGGCTCCTGCCTTGACCGCGGCGACGGCGGCGAGCTCATCGCACTCGCCATCCACCAGCGACAGGATCGTGCCGTCCGGATCGCAGAGACGGCCTTCCCGGTTGACCCTTCCCGGAGTCACCAACCTGGGGTCCTCGGTCCTGGGGCGATTCCGTTCGGAGGCAACCAGCTCTGCCATCGAGGGAATGCGCGGACGCGTCCCCTTGCCCACAGCTCGACCTCCTCGGACTCCGGATCCTCGCCCCATTCTCCTGGACCACGCCCCGATTGCGACGCGGCAGTTGAGCGCGAGTGAGAGCCGAGCCCCCATGGAGTTGACGATGGGAACCGACCCGCGTCACTAGAGACGGCCTCGGCGTCAGTACCCACTTCCGACCGCGGATCCGTCCGTGGAGAGACCGAGGACGACCGGCGTGGATCGATAGCCGATTCCCATGCGGTCAATGCCCGCGTCGATCAGGCGCAGGAAGTGCTCGCGATCGCGGATTGAGCCGGAGCCCTTCACCTGGCAGCGCCCGGCGGCGCATTCGATCATGAAGGCGACCATCTCGTCGGAGGCACCGGTCTTGTCGTGCTGATTCGTGCCGGTGAAGAAGCCCGTCGAGGTCTTGATGAAGTCAGCGCCGGCGGCGACAGCGGCCTCTGAAGCACCTCTGATCTCGTCGAGAATGAGGGCGTCGGTCTCGAAGATGACCTTCACCAGCACGCCGCGGTCGTGGCAGGCGTCGATGACCGCGCGCAGGTCGTGCTCGACCCGCTGCATCTCCCCGCCCCGGATCCAGCCGTAGTTCGCGACGACGTCGAGTTCCTGGACGCCCGCGTCGAGCGCGATCTCGGTTTGCGCAACCTTGGATGCGGTGCTGGAGCAGCCGAACGGGAAGTCGACGACCACGCACACTCCGGTGTTCGTGCCTGCGCACAAGGGCGCGGCGATCTCGATGGAGGCGGGGTTGATACACACAGTCCTGCAGCCGTAGGCGATGCCGGCCTCAACCTCGCGGCGCACGTCGGCAGGCGAGAAGTCGGGCTTGAGCACCGAATGGTCGATGTAGGCGGCCAACTCGGCGACAGACATCTCGGCAGCAGGCTTGGACGGCTTGGCCACAGAAGCTCCTTTCAGGATGGATGCGACTATTCATTTGTATAGTCTTTTCTCATGGCAGTCAAGCACAAACTCCGCGACTCACCCCGCCCACCGCGCGCGCAGGTCCGGCCCTGCGTGCGAAAAGCCTACGAAACAGCTAGACAATCGAGCCTTGTGGCGACTGGTGACCTCCGTTGCGGCGTGGAACCATGGAGTCGTGACGGCCGGGAACCAGGGGAAGGCTCGCTACCTCGAGATCGAGGAGTGGCTCCGCGTCCAGTGCTCGTCGCTGCCTACGGGTTCGCTGCTGCCGACCGAGAACGAGCTCGCCGAACGGTTCGGGGTGAGCCGGATGACGGCCCGGCAGGCGTACCAGCGGCTCGCGCAACTGGGCTTGATTGAGCGCCGGCGGGGTGCGGGGAGCTTCGTGCTGCCTCCGCCTCTGCATCGCGAGGAAGCGGTGCTTCGCTCCTTCACCCAGGACATGCAGGCCCGCGGGCTCACACCGAGCTCAAAGGTGATCAGAGCCGAGGTGGGCACGTCACCGGCAGCCGCCACGGCACTCGGGCTATCCCCTACCCAGTGGGTGGTGTCGATCGAGCGGGTGCGCTACGCGGACGGGGTCGCGGTGGCGCTCGAGCGCACCGCACTTCCGGGCGAGTTTGCGCCCGTGCTCGAGGCCGACCTCGAGCAAGGCTCCCTTCACCAGGCGCTGGCGGGCTTGGGCCGGGAGCTGGGCCGCGCGAGCGGCTACGTCACGGCCCGCCTGGCTACCCCCCAGGAGACGAGCCTGCTCGAGTTGACGGAGCCGGCGGCGCTCCTGGTAGAGACGCGCCTGATCACGGACCGGACCGGACGGCCCGTCGAGAGCACGGAATCGGCCTACGTGGGCGCTCGCTGGGTGCTCGACACGGGCTCGTTCGTGGCACCCGTCACCGCGGCGGGCGGCGCCGTCGAAGGGTAGGCCCACCTCTGGCCGGACTATTTGTCTATACTTTCGCCGAGCATGTCCACGGCCCCGAAACGAGACTCATGCCACCATCACCTCCGTCCCCCGAGACGGACGAGCCGGCCGTCTTCCTGGGCATCGACGTCGGGGGCACCAACATCAAGTCGGTGCTTCTCGCGCAAGCCGACGGCACCGTGAAGCTCCTCGACCACGCCGAGTGCCGGACGACCGGCGGCCGCCCCCAGCTGTTCAGCGGTGATAGATGTCGCTGCGGTGGTCAATGCGCAGGACGATGACCTCACTGGCGGTGTCGTTGATCCGGTACAGCACCCGGTAGGTGCCACGGCGGGCCGACCAGACCCCGGTGAGTTCGCGGCGCAGCATCTTGCCGACCCGTCGCGGGTTGGCGATGAGCGGGCCGGTCATGAACTCGATCACAGCCGCCGCGACTGGTTCAGGCAGGCCGGTCTGGACAGCTCGGACAGCGGGCGGGGTGAGGACCAACTCGTAGACCCTAGAAGGGGTCACCGGCGTAGGTTCCGGACCGCCTCGACTCCTCGAACCACATCACCGACGGCGTAAGCGGCGTCAGCCTCGCGGATGTCGGCCAGGGCTTCAGGGTCGGAGAGCACGTCGAGGGTCTCCTCCAGTTCCGCCAGGTCGGCCGGGCTGATCAAGACCGCGACCGGCCTGCCGTTGCGCGTGACGGTGACGCGCTCGTGGTGACGTTCGACACGATCAACCACGTCACTGAAGTGGTCCCGGACCTCACGCAATGGCTCAGCAGTCATGACCACAATTGTGGCGCCCAGATGCGAGAAATCAAGCCCTGCGCCACCTGAACGTCCACCGATCCGCGGCAAGTAGCGCCTTCTGAGAAACGACCGCCCAAGGTGGCGGCGTTGACAGTCCACACCTTGGCGAACTGCCGTAGCGTTTGGTGGGTGGCTGCGTCCGGGTGCCCGTCGCGTCGGCCACCAGCAGGCATCAACGCTCTGCGTCCGGCGGAGGAGAAGCAGTGACGGGTGGAGGCGCATCGCTAGTGGCGACTGCTGTGCCGTGGGTGCTCTCGCTCTTCGGCATCCGCTTACCTGAGCCGGTGGCAGGCGGTCTATCCACCGCAGCGGCGGTCCTTGGTCTGGCCTCAGATGCACATGTTGGCCTAGCTCGCTTCGCCGGACCGGCCGTTGATCGCCTGGGGTCGCTCAGCACTTCCGAACTCGTCGGGCTAAGCGCAGCCGACAAAGAGGCTGTGGTGGAACGGCTTCCACTGCTCCTAGACGGGGGCAGCCGACAGCGATTGCTTGGCGCAGCGCTTCTTGGGCGAAACGAGTTCCTCGCCGAACTGGTCGGCGATGGTCATCTGGCCTACGACGGGCTGGGGCCTGACGGACAGGGGTATCTGCACAGCCTCGTCACTGAGGTCCACGGAATGGTCCTGTCGCTCGCGCAGACGCCGGAGGTTATTGGGCTGGCGTCCGTCGGTGCTCTTCGCCAACTGAATGCTGAGCTGGATCGGATTCCCAGTGCAGACCAGATTCGGGCCCAAGTCCGCGCCGCTGTAGCAGGTGAACTCTCACGTCGCCCGCCGCAGACGGTCGAAGGTGATCGACCTCGTCTGGCTGCGGCATTTGTCTTCCGCTCTGAACTCGAGCATCTCCGATCAGCGCTCGCTGACGATGGACTGGTCACGCTGTGCGCGCTTAATGGGATGCGCGGCGTCGGGAAGTCGCAGTTGGCGTCCGCGATTGCCCAGGAGTGCGAAAAGGCAGGGTGGTCCTTCGTCGGCTGGGTCAACGCTTCCACTCGGGATGCAGCACTGGCCCAACTCAGTACGTTCGCTCATCGCGCAGGTGTTACAGAAGAAGACGATCCTTTTTTGGCTGCGAGCGATCTGATCTCGTGGCTGGGGAGTGGGTTCGGCTCGGCCAAGCGGCTGCTCGTATTCGACAACGTGGAGGACGCAGACGACCTTGCGGGTCTGATACCCCGAGGCAATGGGATGAAAGTTGTTGTGACCACAACGATTCGCGTGAGTTCGCTCGGTAGGAGCATACCAGTTGACGTTTTTGATGAGGGTCAGGCAGTTGACTTCCTTGAGTCTCTGACTCAACTGGGCGATCCTGAGGGTGCGGCGAAAGTGGCGCGTGAGCTTGCCTACCTACCCCTCGCGTTAGGTCAGTCCGCCACAGCGGTCAGGCTTCTCGGATGGAACTACGACGACTACTTAACGACCTTGACCAAAGTGGCTCTAGATGACGCAGTCGAACGCGAATCAGGTGATCCCTATCCCGCGAAGGTCGGCGCCGCGCTGCGCATCGCGTACCGAACTGTGCTGGACCTCCTGGACAAGGACGGCCGAGCCGTCGCGGACGCGGCCTGGAATTCGCTGCAGGCGCTATCGGTCCTAGCTGAGGTCGGCGTGCCACGCGGTTGGCTTCATGCAAACTCCGACGACGACCTTGCCGGCCGAAGAGCGGTCGGACAACTGATTCGTCACTCGCTTGCGTCGGAGACCAATGAAGCGGGCGTTGTATCAATCCACCGCTTGCTGGCCAGAGTTCTGCGGGAGGACGCCTGGAAAGAGGCGAGGCAGGACGACGTGGCCTGGGCGGCCATACACGTGTTGGTGAGTGCTGTTCGGGATGAGCCGATCGGATTCAGTGAGCGCCGCAGGTCTGTAGCGCAGTTGAGCGGCCAGCTGAAAGCGATCTCGGTTCAGCCTCACTCCGAATTCCTAGTCGACCGTCCAGAGGTGGTCACCCTCGCAGGTTACGTCGTAAGGTCGGCCCCCGAACTCGAGGACGCGCAATCGGCGATTCAGCTAGCTGAGTATGCCGGTGTCAGCGCTCGGATCAACGGGCCGGATCACTTGGACACTCTTACCATTCGCGCCAACTTGGGCGCGGCGCACATGGTGGCCGGCGATGCCGCCGACGCCATCCCTCTTCTGGAGAGTCTGCTGAAAGAGGCTGAGGAACTGTCGGGTTCGAATCACCCAAGTGCGCTCGCCATTCGCAACAATCTTGCTCGCTGCTACCGGCTCGTAGGCAGGCTTGACGATGCGATCACTCAATACACCCAGGTGGCGGATCGGCATAGCTCGCCGGAGCCCGAGTCTGGCGTCGACCAACTGGTTGCGCGCAACAACCTCGCATTCGCTCTTCAGCAAGCGGGTCGCCTGGACGAAGCAATCGTCGTCTACGCCGAGAATCTGAGTCAGCGCGAACTGGCGTTAGGTCTAGATCATCCCGACACGCTCGTCTCGAGGATGAATATGGCATCCGCGCTCGAAGAGTCGGGTCGCGTATCGGAGGCGATCAGGCTCCTCGAGTCGGTGGTTCCCGACGCTGAGCGAACTCTAGGGTCAGACCATCCGCACACTCTCAACGCAAAGACGCGACTGGCTGAAGCACACCAAACCGCCGGCAACGTTCCGTTCGCGCGGGATCTGCTGAGTGAGGTGTATAGCGCACGCGAGTCGATCCATGGTCCGCACCATCCGCAATCCCTATCCGTTCGCGGTGACTACGCAAGGGCTTGCCGCGAGGCCGGGGACCTCGAGCAAGCGATCAGCATCTACCGCCAAGTCCTCAGCGACCTGATCACGCACAGGGGAGAAGACGATCCGGCGACCCTGATCACGCGTGGCAATCTAGGTATGGCACTCCTTGAGGCTGGGGAGCCCGATGAGGCGATCAGCCTGCTGGAACAAGACGCCATCGAAAGCGAACGGATTCTGGGACCGGCTCACCCGCACACACTCGTCGGGAAGCTCAATCTTGGAAGTGCATTTGCCCAACATCGAGATCCGCTCGGGGGTACTAGATTGCTTCGGCAGGCAGCCGCGGACTGCGAGCAGGTTCTAGGCGGCGACCACCCTCAGACTCTGAAGGCGCTCAACCTGCTCGCTGATGCGTATCGAATGATCGGCAACTCCCGGCGGGCGATCCAAGTCCATGAGCGCGTGCTTGCGGCCCAAGAACGCATCCTCGACCCGCTGCACCCTGACACGCTGAGAAGCCGTGTGTCGCTTGCCTCTGACTATCAATCCTCTGGCGATCCGGAGCGAACAATCTCGCTTCTGGCGGCCGCCCTGCGCGACTCACTGCAAGTCTGGGGTCCGAGCCATGAAACTACTCTCGAAATCCGCAACGATCTCGCCTTCGCCTGCCTCTCGTTGGGTAGGGCCGCCGAAGCCATCGTGCAACTAGAGGAACTGCTTCCACTCGCAGAACTCACCTTCGGAGAGTTGGACGAGCGGACGCTGTTGTCTCGCGCTTCGTTGGGACGAGCCTATCTAGAGTTGGGGGACGAACCGCGGGCAGCTTCGATCCTGAAGGCAGTTCACCCTGGGTTCGAACGGGTGTTCGGCGTCGATCACCCGCGCACACGAGAACTGCGGAACGACCTGATGCAGATTCAGTGACTATCGTCTCTCCGGCAAAAGTTCATCCCCCACCTGCCGACCTCGCTCGGGCTCGGACTCGACTACCCGCCCGACGTCGAGCAGAGGCAGACGTCTGCGCTAGCGAGCTGTCGGTGCCGCCGAACGGATCTGGCGATGGCCTCGGTGGGGTTTACTGGGACGATGCCAAGACCACGACCGATCGACCGTCGAGGGCACCGCGACGCGGGCCTGATTCCGCCCCCCCGCGCACCCCTCATCGTGCTCAACGATTGGCCCACAGCATGTCGCCCCGATAGCAGTTGCGAGGTCTCAGACACCGTCTACCCCGCGCCCGACTCGCTGGATCTGGCCGAGGTCCAGTGGTGGATCGACATCACCGAGATCCGAGTGAACGCATCGCGGAATCTGCTGAACAACGCGGTCGCGGCCGTCCTGGGGGCGCTCATTGCAGCGGCTGCCACAGCAACCGCCGCGTTGATCTCCAGCTCTCCGTGGGCCGCAGCGCTGACCGGTATTGGCTCGGTCCTGGTCGTGTTGCTGGCAGGGCGAACGCTACTCAAAGACAGCGACCATGCACCGCTTGAGCAACGCTTGATGCTTTACCGACAGCGCGCTCGCGATCTCGAAGCGGCTGGCCAAACGCCTGGCCATCCACTCGTCCGCTCCCCTGCACCGACCGAATCGGCTTAATCGCGGGACCCACCCGATCAGACCCTTCAGGTCGATCCTGGGCACGCTGCTCGCACCGTTGTCACTGCCCTACGAGCAGTGATCCTGCCGACCGGGGCCCCGCCTACCCGGCGACTCGGGGCCTCGTCTGCGGCGGTAGCGGCGTGCAGGTGGTATTCAGTCCGTCAACCTCTCTCGTAGGCATCAGCCTGACCAACGGAGGCAGCCAGCCAGCGATTCGATTGGCAGTCGCCCCCATGCGCGCCAAGTAGCCGAGCACCGGACGATAAGCCAAGGCCACCAAGTCGAAGATTGGGCAGAATGGGCACCCCAGTGGAGTGAACCGCCGAAAGATCGAGAGGCCCCACTCAACCGAGCGATCGAAGCATTCAGTTGTGAGCACAGCAGGATGATGCGTTTGCTGGTAGACCTTGGACTGAGCCCACGCTGAAGGAGTCCCTCCATGGGGAGGAAGCTGTCAATCGCTTCGGTTGCCGTACCGTGGGCCCTGACGTTACTGGGCGTGCCAGTCCCCGCCGTCACGGGTGGTTTGTCTACGGTCTCCGCCCTTGTTGGCGCCTTCCCCAGGCGCCGGAGGAATCTTGCCGTGTTTGTCGGGCGTGCTATCGAGGACTTCGACATTCAGTGCGCGGGTGAGGTGCGGGGAGTCGGAGAGGCAGATGTGGAGGCTGTCCAGAGTCGACTCGAGGAGCTCCTGAGCGCTTCGTCCGATCGTGACGAGCTGCTGGCCGCGGCTCTGCTCGGTGGAGAGCACTTCCACGCGGCTCTTGTTGGTGACCGGCGTGTGTATGACGGGTTGAGTGACGACGGGCAGGGCTACCTGAACGCGCTGGTGATTCGGGTTCACGGCTTGGTGCTGCGATTCGCGCAGTCAGAGGAAGTGTTCGGGGTTGCTGGGACGGCAGCTTTCCGACTCCTGCAGCAGCGAATCGCAGTTCTAGAGTCACAGGTCGCCACCCGGCCTACGTCCGATCAGGTGATGTCCTTGATCCGGGAATGGAAGACGCGGCCGCTGATCGTGGGGGCTCGGCCGGCACAGGTTGCGGGGTGTGTGGCTCGTGATGAGTTGCAGGCGTTGCGGGATTCGCTGACCGCTGGTGGGGTGGCCACGGTGTGCTCCTTGCAGGGTATGCGTGGGGTGGGCAAGTCTCAGCTGGCATCGGCGTTCGCGCAGGAGTGTGAGAACGCCGGATGGTCTTTCGTAGCCTGGGTCGCGGCGACAAGCCGTGAGCAGGCCATCGCGGAACTGTCGACGGCGGCCCGTCTGGCCGGGGTCTGCGACGACGACGACCCTCGTATGGCAGCCGAGGCGTTGGTTGTCTGGCTGAATGGTGGCGGGCCGGGTGATCGACTGTTGGTGCTGGACAACGTGGCAAGAGTCGAAGACGTTCGAGATCTACTGCCGCGTGGCCCTGGGATGCGAGTCATCGTCACGACCAACAGCCGCACAGCGACGCTCGGCACCCCTGTCGAGGTGGGCGTGTTCACGTCCGAGCAAGCCATCGACTATCTCAACGATGCCACGCACCATACAGATCGCCAGGGAGCCGCTGAGGTGTCCGAGGATCTTGGTCGTTTGCCGGTTGCTTTGACTCAGGCGGCCTCCGCGATCAACCTCCTGAACCTCAGCTACGAGGCCTATCGCAGATTGCTTGCGCAACAGGATCTGGACGACGCCGTCCGTCAGGATTCGGCAGATCCCTACCCACAGAAGGTCGGGACAGCCTTGAGAATCGCGTACCTAAGACACTTGGACCGTCTGGGCGCGGACAATCCCGCCATCGGACAAGCCGCAGCTTGGGTGCTGGGAGCGTTGTCCTTCCTGTCCGAATCCGGGGTGCCACGCAACTGGCTCACTTCGCTGGTTGAGGATCCCATGGTGGCAGCAGAGGCAGTCGGCGAACTGCTGCGGTTCAGCCTCTTGGCCGCCTCCGACGACGGCGAGACCGTCACGATACATCGGCTACAGGCCCAAGTCATCCGCGAAGACATCGCCACCGCGGAAAACACGCTGGGCATGACCCAGGCGGCGCTGGCGACATTGGCCGCAGCCGACTTGGAGAACCCCGATTACTGGTCAGCCCGTCACCAATGTGAACTGTTGACACGCCAACTCGTCGCGATCAAGGATCAGCCCCACTCGCGCGCGCTCGTAGAGTCGCCAGAGCTGCTCCATATTGTGGTGTGGACCATGTACCAGACGAACGGACTCGGGAACCCCTACCTCGCCCTAGAACTAGCCGACTACGGCGAGATCTTCACTCAAGTGCTGGGTCCCGACGACCGAGAAGCCGTCGTGTTCCGCAACAACCTCGCGCGCGCACACGACTTGGCAGGACAGCTCGATCTCGCCATACCGCTATACGAACAGACTCTGCACGACCGCGAACGGATCTTCGGGCCCGACGATCCACAGACAGCAACCTCGCGGAACAACCTTGGTGGCGCCTACTTGATGGCCGGCGACCTTGGCCGGGCAATCCCGCTGCTCGAGCGGTCCCTGAGCGACCGCGAACGGATCCTGGGCCCTGACGATCCCGCAGTCCTTCAAACGCGAAGCAATCTCGCGTCCGCATACTCATCGGCCGGAGAGCACGATCAGGCCATCTCGCTGGGCAAACTCAATGTCGCCGAGAGCGAGCGGATCTTCGGAACCGACCACATAGACACTGCCCGCGCGTACAAGAGCCTCGCCGAGGCTTACCTGCGCGCCGATAACCCCGTGCAGGCAGCTCCATTGCTCGATCTGGCGCTTCCTGGCCACGAAGGTGTCCTTGGCCGTGACCACCCCGAGACCCTCGCAGCCCGAAGCGCCCTTGCGATGTGCTACTTGTCGTCGGGCAGGCTCGATCTGGCGATCCCGCTGGCGGCGCAGACGCTGGCCGATGGTGAGAGAGTGCTTGATCCCGATCACCCCGGCCTTCTGGCCCTCCTCAGCACCCTTGCTCGCACACACGCGGAAGCCGACCACTACGTCCGGGCCGCCTCTCTATACCGACGGCTGATCGCAGACAGCGAGAGAGTCCTTGGCGCCGATCACTCCACCACCCTTACAGCGCGAAGCAGCCTCGCAGCCATCTACCTCAATGCTGGTAACCCCCAGCGAGCGATCCGGCTCCTGGAGGGCTGTCTGGCCGACACCGAACGAGTACTCGGCCCTGACCACCTGGACACTCTTGCGGCACGTCGCGCCCTCGCCGCCGCTTACGAGAACGTTGGCGATTTCCAGCGGGCCATTCCACTTCTGGAGCAGAGCGTTGCCGACAGCGAGCAAGCCCTAGGCACCAACCACACTGCAGCTGACATGGCCCGGGACGCCCTCATGGTGGCACGCACACTTAATGCAGGCATTCAGTACCTGGGATACAACCCCTGGCAGAACCAGGATCCAGCCAATCCAGTTCCATCACCGGACTGAATGACCCGCACACGCGTCCCGGCCCCAACAGGTTGCCATGGCCCGATGGCGAACAGGCCTAACCCTGCCGCTCCGCGTTCCCAGTCGATCGGTAGAGGGGGAGAGTTCCCGACCAACTCGCTTGCTTGACCGAGCCGTTACCATCTGACATGCTCGAATGGCTCTTGGACTCCTGGGGATGGCTGGCCGGCGTACTCCTGGCCTATGCGGCAGGCATTGTTACCGCCTTCCTAAGCCCTATTCAGCCTCGGGTAGAGCGATGGGGACGACGTCTTCTCGGCGGCACACCGGTTCGCGTTCACGTTGAAGATCGATTGAGCGTCCTCCATGCTGGCAGCCCGGATGCGTGGCTAAGTCACGACTTCTACTGGCCTGCAGAACCACCGCATGAATCACCGCCGGAAGGAATCGGTGCGTGGCAGACATGGGTTAGAGCGCACGGTGGGTGTGATTGGGAATACAGCTTGGTCGAGATCATCTTCTCAACCACGACCACCGTCCCAGTCATCGTGCGCCCGCCGATAGTCGGAGTGTCTGTCACATCGCTCAGCGACGGCTGTGTGCTGACTCGACCAGCTTCCGGTGGACCCGACGTCTGGCCGGAAGCCTTCGACTTGGACCTCGACACAGGAGAGCTTTCCTACACCGAGTTCTCCCTCGACCGCCCTCTGAGCTGGGTTGTTGAGCCGGGCGGTGGTGTCAAGAGCTTCTACATCCGAGCCCGAGCCAGCTCGCCCGGAGTACATCTTTGGTCAGCCGTCGTACCTCTGGTTGTGGACGGCCGCGGGATCGACCTTGAGGTCACGGACCACGGGAGCAAGTTCAGAACCGTGGGTTCCGAAACGCCACTTCCGAACTTCCGCTGGTTTGGTGAATGGACTCCCGCATAGATCCTCAGCCTTCGACCGAACGGGCAACAATCCAAGACCATTTGGTCTAGAGAGAGCTCACGCTTTGCCCCGAGCGGGGATAGGTCCTGAATCAGGTGCTTTCTCGCTCCTTCAGACTTGAGCGACTCTGTTCGCGTCGGGCACGATCTTGGTCTGGATGCCTTGAGGTTCTCTTCGGGGTGCCTATCGTGGTCGTTGCCAAGGAAACCGTGGAGGCGCCCGCCGAAGGGCGGTTCCGACACCGAAGAGGGCATGATGGGGCAGTCCGCCAGGAAGTATGTCGTCAATCCCACTGCTGTGGAGCACGCCAAGGAGCTGATCCAGAAGCGGCAATACGTCCTGGACAGCGACTGGGGAGATGCCCAGCCCGACGCCGCCGCGGAGAACGCCTACCTCGACAAGCATTCCTGGCAGGAGTACTCCCGCTGGCACCTCGGCCTCACCGAGGGAGCAGCAGAGCAGACCAAGGCCCGCTACGCCTTCGTGTACGGCGACTTGCGCCGGATGCACCGTTCCGGCCTGATTGCCTGCGTCTACCGCGCCTCGGAGTGGCGGCACAAGGAAATCGAGCTGGCCGCCCACGACCTGCTGCAACTGCTCGACAAAGCGACCCGGTGAAAGGTCCGACCAGCGCACCTCGCCGGCTGCTGCCGAGTGCCCGGAACAGGACCGGAAGCGGCCCTTCCCGCCCCCAATCGATCATCGCGGCTCGTGCGGCCAGGGGCTTTGCCACCGGGGGCAGGGTTGGAACGTACTCTCGAAACTTCCACAAGTGAAAGCCCTTACTAACGCAGAAACGGGGTGCGGAGCCGGCTAGGCTCGGCACCGACAGCACCACGTTCGCTAACGTCTCGCCAACACCAACAGGGATCCGGGCTTGATCACGCGTATCCAAGAAGCGCGAGTGGCTGTCCGGTCTCGTCGATGATACCGGCGTCGGTCCGCGGCATCCGTTCAGCCGAACAACGTCTCCGCCGTGACGACACCCCTGACCCGCTGAACCTCGGGGCTAATCAACGTGGTGTCGCCAACCTCGAACCAGCGACGGCCCCAGATCCCGCCGTGGTTCGTGCCCAAGCAGGAGCACACGCACTCCTCGCCCACCGCGTCTCTACACCGTTTGTCGCACTTCTGAGTCAGGCTGAACTCCAGCCAGACCTCGACCTGGCCGTATCGCCCCACCAGTGCCTCTAGCAGCGGCAACAGGTGAGTCCGGGCGATCTCCCAATGCCCCGGATGGCCCTGAACCCAGTCGGGACGTATCCGATCCCCCAACTGGTCCTTCAACCATCCACGATTGCTGCCGTCCTGATAGGGAAGCCTCCACAGCCGCAACCGTCCGGTCAGAGGCCGTTCCACGAACACCATGCACAGAGCCTACGGCCGGCGAGCGGTCGGAGGTCGAGGACGGTGGCGCGTCCCTCGTGACCTCCACAACGCGGGGCAGCAACTTGGCTACCTCCGGACTCGGTCGTAGGGATAGGCCGTTCGTAGCACCTCCTCCAGCGGCGCTCATCAAGCCACGGCTCCAGGCACGGCTCGCACAGCCAACGCCCTTCGCTGACGTTCTCGACGCGCTGAGCGAGCAGGTCGTACCGCCGTCCTGTGAGGGTGTTGTCGCAGTGCTCGCAGTTGGCGACCATGGGGTGCGCGGTCGAGCGGACTCGTGCAACTGTCTTCGAACGGAGACGAGTTGCCGTCGTCGCTATGTCGCAACTCCGCGGGATGGGGAACGTCGCACGAGCCGCGATCAAGTGCGCCAACGAATCCCTCGGGATCGACTCCCCCGACATGGCCGAGCGAGTCTTGGCCACACTGGACAACGACAAGACGCAACGAGAGTCGTTCGACAACGTGGGCGTAGGAGTCGAATGGTGGCCCGAGACCGCCGCCATCACGGTGCAGTGGCGAAGGACTTAGCCCGCTCGACTTCATAGACCCGCGACCGGACGAGAATCCGGGAGGGTCCGTTCGTCCGAGGACTTGAAGTCGGGCGATCCTCCGCTGGCCTTGGTCCGGATCGTGGCAAGCTGGCGCATGTGAAGAAGACCAGCATCGAATGGACTGACTTCACTTGGAACCCCGTCACCGGCTGCGATCGCATCTCCGCAGGTTGCGACCATTGCTATGCCCTGACGATGGCCCGCCGGCTCAAAGCCATGGGGACGCCGCAGTACCAGAACGACGGCGACCCGCGAACCTCCGGGCCGGGGTTCGGCGTTACCATGCACCCGGAGGCCCTCGACGTGCCTAGAACGTGGCGGGGAAGACGGATGGTCTTCGTGAACTCCATGTCTGATCTGTTCCACGCCAAGGTGACCGCCGCCTTCATCCACGACCTGATCGAGGTCATCCGAGACACGCCGCAGCACACTTACCAGATCTTGACGAAGCGTGCCGTCCGCGCCCGGAAGCTCTCATCCAGCATCGACTGGCCCGCCAACCTGTGGCTCGGCGTATCCGTAGAGGACATGCAGGTCGCGCATCGGGTTGACGAGCTTCGCCAGATACCGGCCAAGGTGAAGTTCCTGTCGTGTGAGCCGCTCCTCGGCGACTTGTCGGAGTTGGACCTCGCAGGCATCGACTGGGTGATTGCCGGAGGCGAGTCCGGCATGAATGCCAGACCCATGCACATCGAGTGGGCCAGGGCCATCCGCGACAACTGCCTAGCTCGCGAGGTGCCGTTCTTCTTCAAGCAGTGGGGCGGGCGCTCCCCGAAGCTCGAGGGGCGCGAGCTCGACGGGCGCACTTGGGACGACTATCCCGAGCAGATCGCCCGCCGTGGCTAAGGATCAGAAGGACTTCTTCAAGGAGAAGAAGCCTTGGTCCGAGGTCAAGGACGAATTACTGGCGTGCTATCTGAAGCCGTACTTCCAGAAGGTGCTCCACACCCGCAAGCCGGTTCGCTACATCGACTGCTTCGCCGGGCGAGGCAATTTCGACGACGGAAGACTTGGGTCACCACTGATCGCCCTCAACACGGCCCGCGACTGCATCACCGCTACCAAGGGCACGAACACAGATATCGCCCTGACTTTCATCGAGGCCCGCTGGGCGACCGAGCTTGAGAGGATCTCAGCGGCACAGGAGCAGAAGAAGTTACCTCGCGTGCGTTTCTCCGTCGTGAACGGACGCTTCGAGCGTGACACGTACATGATCGTCCAAGGGATGACCGGGCAGAACGTGTTCCTCTACATCGACCCCTACGGGGTTCGGAATCTTGACCACGACCTCATCAAGCGCTTCGCTGACCCAGTTCTGGGCCTGTTCAGCATCGAGCTTCTCATCAACTTCAACTCCTTCGGGTTCCTCCGTGCAGGGTGCCTTGCGATGAAGGTCCGCTACCGGGGCGACGCCGCCTTGCGCGACGATGACGAGTTCTCCGAGGAATGGAGCTCCAGCGCGAGGTCGGTCGAGGCCCTCAACGCCATTGCTGGTGGCGACTACTGGCAGGCCGTAGTCCATGCCTTCAAGCGGAAGGAGATCGACGGATACAAGGCCGAGGTCTCGTTCGCCGCCCAGTATCGCGCCAAGCTCAGCGAGACTTACCGCTACGTCCTTTCCATGCCCATCCGTCTGCAAGACCGGCAGCAGCCCAAGTACCGCATGGTCTATGCAACCAATCATGCCGAGGGTTGCATCTTGATGGCGGACAACATGATGACTCGCACAGACAACCTCGCCATCCACCTTCAGAGCCACCAGCAGGAGAGCCTGTTTGATGAAGGTGTCGATGGCGAGATCACGGACCCCTCGTATGTGCAGGGTCAGGTGCAAGTCATCACGGGCAAGCTGCGCAGCTTCACCCCCGCCGAGGAAGTGATTGCAGACTTCTACGCGCAAGAGGGCGTGATCTGCAAGGCCGAAGTCATTCGCAAGGCGCTGCGCCAGATGGAGAAGGACGGCACCCTCACAGTCAAGCGCGATCCGAGCCACACACCTACAGGCAAGCCTTCGACGTTCTTCACGACGGCCAGAGGCCAAGAAGTCGTGGTCCGCGCCGCCGGGAGGCCTCGGAAGGCGGCGACCGGCCGTGCTGCGCACGAACTCGCTAGCGGCTCGCTAACAAACGCTCCGTAACTGTTAGCAGCAGGTCCGTGCGAACCCGTTCGATGAAGCCGACAAAAGCTGTGCCCACAAGCCTGAATACGCCTCCATCGCTACACTTCAGGGCCAGCGGTTCCGCTCTGCAAGCCGTAGGTCAGCGGCTCGAATCCCCCATGTTCCACCCATCTGGTCGAAGTTCCACCCCTGCCCCCGGGACCAGGACATCCAGGACCGCGAACAAGAGTGCCTGCGTCCGGTAGAAGTGCTCAGGGCTGGGGCCAGTGACGCTAAGCGCAACCAGTGCGAGAACTTCGCCGAGGGCAAATGGGCTTCTCACTGAACTCGCTGGGCGCCGAGCGTTGGGCTCATGGCGTGAGGCTTCGGGCGAGGTCGCCGATCAGCGTCTGGATCAGGTGGTAGGGGACAGGCTCGTCGAGCGGGAAGCGCACGGTGTCCTTGCCGGATCTGTAGCGGCGCAGCTCGCTTTCGAGTGACTGGAGGGGTGGGACAGCGTGCAGGCTGACGTGCTGCTTCCAGCCCGCCACGTAGATCAACGGTCGGCCTGCCAACGTGAAGGTCGGCATCCCATAGCTGATCTTCTCCTCGGCGGCCGGAGCAGCCGTGCGGACGATCTGGCAGATGCGCTCGACCACTGGCCGGGCGTCGGGTGGCAAGCTGGCGATGTAGTCGACAATCGTCTCGGATGATGCGGCCACTTAGGCTCCTCGCCCGCCAGGATCGGATGCTTCCTCGGTGTCCGGCATCGTAGCGAGCAGTTCGTCGAGTCGCTGGTAGCGTTCCTCGACTTGCCTCCGGGACCGCTCGATCCATGCAGTCATCAGGTCCAGTACCTCTGCTTCGAGGTGGACAGGGCGGCGTTGCCCGTCCTTGCCGCGGGTCACCACGCCGGCGTCCTCCAGCACCGTGAGGTGCTTGGAGACGGCCTGGAGGCTCATGTCGAAAGGCTCGGCCAGCTCGGTCAAGGTGGCGTCTCCGCCGGCGAGCCGGGCCACGACGTTCCTGCGGGTCGGGTCGGCCAGCGCCGAGAACACGGGTGACAGCGCGTCCGCGATCATGCCTGCCGCGGTCGGATGGCGATGCCCAGCGATGCAACCGTCATGACCCACGCACCTCCTGCGACGCGGATCTCCTCGGGATCGGACCACCACGCCTCCAGCATGGGCTGCGCATCCACACGTCGCCGAACCATTCTGACCCTTCCCCAACGGCTGCTGTCGGTGCCGCTCGAACTCTGCTCAGCGTCAGGACAATCGGTGACGGTCTCGCGCTCCTTTCCTACGCACCAGCCAACGACTGACCTGCCCACGGCTAGAGCGCGAGCCGCGTCTGTCGGCGGCGGGATGGCTGCCCGTCTTCAGCTGGCGGGGTCGAGGGCGCGAACGCGGTTGTTGCGTGGTTTGTGCTCCAGTTCGACCAGGCCAAGCGCTTCAAGCAGCGGCGGGACATACAGGCCGAAGCGGCCGCGATAGCCCTTCCGCTGCCCGTACCAGC
>CAZLJN010000007.1:0-849 GCA_964559815.1 uncultured Propionibacteriaceae bacterium | reverse complement strand
GGCCTCCACGGTCCCCGGCGCCGCGTCCTTCTGCTCATCGGCCGCGCCCAGCGGCATCCAGTCGCCGTGTTCCACCAGCATCCGATGCAGGTCCTCGATCGCACGCGCGAGATAGACGAGTTTCGTGCTCCCGACCTGGCAGACCAGCACCGCCGGCTCCGCCGCATCATCGCGGTACATCGTGTACTCCGAGGACAGCGGCGGATTCCTCAACCGCCACGGATCCTCACGCGTCCCCGACCCAGACCAGTGCTTCGGCATTGGCCCTCCCCTGACTCATCCTCTGAGGCCATCCGACCGACGGACACATCCCTCGCAAGCTACGCCCCGGTCGCGGGCCATTCTTGAGCAGCTCGCTGAAACGGAACGCGCCGATGCCCTGCTACTCGGCTGGCTGACCTACGAGATGATGAAGTCGGCGTGGCGGCGGCCGGCCGGCATGGCTGGTCACTAACTGATGGCTCCCTCCGCCGTGTCATTCGCCGGCGTCGTTCATCTCAATCGCGATAGCTCTTGCGATGGCATCCTCCGATGGCAGGGCAGCCTGCACGGACGGCGAGAGTTCGTAGCGGGAGATTGCGATCGGTTGTGTGGTGCCGGCCAAGGCGTACCTGACGACCGAGTCGTTCTTGTCTGTGGATAACTCGGCAAGTTCGTACACCGATCGAGCCGCCGGACCGACGATGTCGCCGGGCCGATCCTTCAGCTTCTCCGAGTGCTTTCATGTGTCCGGATCGCGCCTTCGCGTGGCCTAGGGGAGTGACCGCTGGCACACCCACCACCGGCGAAGGAGTTGAGGATGCAGACCCTGCTGACGCGCACCGAGGTTGCGGAGATGCTCGGTGTGAC